>JBBQIF010000483.1:0-1510 GCA_038324665.1 Bacteroidia bacterium | reverse complement strand
TAGGGTTTAAACTATAAATAAGTAACTTTTAAATTCCTTAAATAAAATAATCAATTATGGCAACCTGCACTAAATGCGGTAAAACAAATTACGATGGCGTCAAATATTGTACGGCCTGCGGCACACCTTTATCGTCCGCGTCAAATTCAAATTATAATGATGAATCTTCAGAGGTTACAGAAGAAAAAGAAATAAAGGCTATCCCGATAAATAATACTGATGGAGGGCAACCCAAAAAAGAAAGGAAAGGTGTCGACTCTAAGTTACTTTATATTATACTTGGAGTTATTTTTTTTGGCACTTTAATATTTGTTGTCAAGTACTTTTTTATGGGAAAAAGCGTTGCACCGGTAGTAGAGTTTGCTGTTTCTACAGAGGAGATATATGTGGGGGAAGAAGTAACATTTACAGATAAGACCAAAGATGCAACTTCATGGGATTGGAACTTTGGGGATAACAGTACTGAGGAAGCGGTTGATGCTTTGGTTAAGCATATTTTCCTTTCAGCTGGTCCGTTTGATGTTAAATTGGTTGTAAACGGTAAGTATACCGGAACGAAAAAAATCTATGTTTCGGAAAAGGTTTTGGTTGTAGATACGGTACCCATGATACCTATAGAAATAGCAGGACCTGAAAAACTCAAATTGGGAGAGGAAGCAACATATACGGACAATACGCCGGGAGCTACAAAATGGGAATGGCAAATGGGTGAAACCGGAAAGACAGATGGACTTGCCAAATCAATAACCTATAAATTCAAAACGCCGGGAGTTCATTTTGTAAGCGTCTACAATGATATTGCTAAAAGAAGGGAATCTTATAAAGTTCAAATTACACCTGTTGCCCCTATAGCTAAACCGGGTCAGAAACCTGCTCCTAAAGCCTCGAATGAAGTTCTTAAGAAAAAGATGCAAATGATTGCAGATGGCGGAAAAGAAGGATTTAAGGCAATTTATTATGATTTTGTAAAGGATGATTTATGCAGTGATAATTCCCTTAAAATACTGGAGAACGGTAAAGATATTGAAACCGGTGTAAAGGCCTATTGCCAGGGATTTCAATTCAGAAAGAAATTCACAATCCTGGAAGTTATTCCAATCAGGGATCCACAAACAGGTTGCATAATAGAATTGAATGTTAAAACCAAATAATTATGGGCATGCAAAATAAATCTCTTTGTTATGGCTTGATATTATTCAACTTTTTAAACCTTTCATTTCAAATTGAGGATTGTGAGTCGCATATCTATGATAGTCATGGCAAAATATTTGAATTGTTGTATGTAGATAACAGCAAACCCGGATTATCCGCAGGAATGATTGAATATATATATGAACAAGGCGATTCCCTTGGAAGCCATCCATTCCTTCTTTTTATGAGTAATAGTGATCAACCTGTATTTACAAAAGTAGGAAGTCAGGTAAAAGATAAACTTTACCGGTTAAATGAAGACAATACGCCTCAACCGGATTATATCTTTGATAAAAAAAGAATTATTGAAATAATAGTT
>JBBQIF010000482.1:0-1533 GCA_038324665.1 Bacteroidia bacterium | reverse complement strand
ATTAATCTAAAATTAAAGAAAGGCAAGCGCAATGGCACTTTTGGCGATGTTATGGCAGGGGCAGGTACTAAAGATCGGTACGAATCCGGCGTGCGGTTTAATAATTTTAAAAACGACCGTAAAATGTCCTTCATCGCCAATGCCAATAATATTAATGAAACAGGTTTTGACTTTGGTTTTGACAACTGGCACAGGGCGCAAAATGAAGAGCGAAACGGCGTTACCAACAGTAATTTTTTTTATTCATCAAACGGAAATAATAACAGTAACGAAGGTAATATCAATAACCGTTTCCAGTCTGGCTTCACTTATTTTAATGAATTCTCTAAAAAAAGGAAGCTCTCATTTAACTTGTTTGCCGAAAGGAATAAATACAATACCATTTCAGCTTCCAATAGCAGTAATCCACTAAATGATAGCATCAGAAGATTTAATTTAGATTCCAATATATTGAATGGGTTGGCCTATTCAGCATCCGCCTCTGTTGATTTTACCCAAGCAAGGGACAGCACACTAAAACTTCAAGCTGGTATAAGAACCTCACTCGACCTCAACGATAACCATACTGAGAAGGATAATATCATTAAGTTTAATAGTACTGAGATCAATAAAGGGGTGAATTCGCTGAAAAATGAATTGAAAAGCAATTATTTTAGAATTACCGGATACATGGAAAGGCGATGGAGAAAAAATATCAGGTACCGCTATTCACTCTCTAGTAATTTTAGGAATTACAATGACAATAACAGGCTTTACCAGTATTTGAGGAATACCAATGACACATTCAATAATCAGAATAACCAAGATATTAACCGACAGGAGTTTTTAATGAAGGTATTCGGACAAATGCCCATCAGCAAGTATTGGTTCTTGAATTTAACTGCTGATAGATGGGTCCAAAACAATGTGAATAATCAACTAACCAACGGAACAAATGCCTTTTTACAAAGAAATTTTGATCATGAATACAATAAAAAAATAGATACCTTGTCAATTGATTTTAATAACCGCATAGAACAGTTGACGGTTGATCCCTACATCAGTTTTTATAAGAATGGATTGTATCTCAATACAGGCGCTACTTTAATGAAGGTGAACATGAATAATAAGAACAATTATACTGGTGAGCAGTTATCAAAAAGTTATTTCAAAACGCTGCCTTATATGCGGTTCTCCTATTATTCTCAAAGTAAGGGGTATTTCTCTTTGAGGGCCGATAAGTCAATATTGTTTCCGAATTCATCGGATTTGCTTCCTGTGCTTAATCTGAGTAATAACTATCAAAGGCAAACAGGCAATACAAGTCTGTCGCCGCAGGAAACATATAAAGCCCATTTATATCTAAATATTAATAAATTGAAAGGGTTTAAAAATATTTATGCTATTTCTGACGCCAGTTTTTCTGATAATGCCAAAATTTATATTAACGAAACAAACAAGGAAGGTGTCATTGTGCAGAAACCAATAAATGAAACAGGTAAAAAGGATTTAGTTTTTACTGGCGGCTACAATAAAAAGCTGGGCAAGCGATTC
>JBBQIF010000481.1:0-1540 GCA_038324665.1 Bacteroidia bacterium | reverse complement strand
GTTCCCATTCGCAATTTATAGGCTATGTTTGTCAGGTAATCTTACGTTATGAGAAACCCCTCCCTTCTACTGCTGCCTTTTTTTGCAGGTTTGCTCCTATCTGGCATCAACCCTCACGATTATTTCACTTGGTTGCTCGAGGTATTTCCAGCCATTATTGGTGTAGCTGTATTAATTGTCACCTATAAGAAATTCCGCTTCACAACAATTACTTACTGGATGATTCTCGTTCACTGTTATATCTTATTTATTGGGGGTCATTATACTTACGCAGAAGTGCCACTATTTGAAACGATAAAAGAATTGTTCCACCAAAGCAGAAACAATTACGATAAGGTCGGTCATTTTGCGCAAGGTTTCATCCCTGCACTCGTGGTGAGAGAATTGCTAATAAGGAAGGAAGTGGTTAGCAAGCGAGGTTGGCTGTCATTTTTAACCGTTTGTGTTTGTCTTTCCATAAGTGTATTCTATGAGTTCTTAGAGTGGCTGGTGGCATCGCTTTCAGGGCAGTCGGCTGAGGCCTTCTTGGGCACACAAGGATACGCATGGGATACACAGTCTGATATGTTGTATGCGTTCATTGGAGCTGTTTGCATGCTGCTCTTGCTCTCAAAAACCCATGACAGGCAAATTACTGCTTTGAAATAATCTTACCAGAACCCATTGCTGTTATAATTCAATTTATCCTGATCCTCTAAAAATTTATAACGGATGCCAAAGCTTGCACCGCCATAAGTGGAACTGGTACCAATACCTTGTCCATAGTGGAGTATGCCTGATTCCGCTTGAAGGAAAAAATTAATATCGCAACTGAAATTGTATTTTAACCCTAGGATAGCATTTCCTCTTATGACACTGGTGTTATAATTTTTGATATCATTAAATGACATGAGGTCAGCATACCTAAGTGAATTTTTTATCTGTTTACATGTTACCATTCCAAAATCTCCATTAACACTAACAAACAGGGCAATGTTTTTAAGGATGGGTTTTGAGGCCAATTGATAGCCGATTCCTAAGGTCTGGGTTTGGTAGGTATAATCAAAGCCCGCAGTTACAGTATAATCCGTATTGTAATAGAACATCGGCTTTATGTTCTCGTATTGATTATTAGTTCGCAAAGATTCGAATGAAAACTTAAATATCAATTCGTTCTTATTGAAAAATTTACGGTTTTTATGTTGACTATTGCCGAATGCAATACCAAGGCCGATTTTTATAGGATTAAGCACAAAACTTTTTTTTGTTGTCGTATGATCATAATTGTACCTAGCTTTAAACTCAGCAGGGGTAATGGCCTTTAATAGATTAATATTGGCGTTTTCATTCATAGTACTAGATACACCGCCCACCGAAAAATCTATTCCCTTCAAACTGTAATAGTGAAGGGAGTCTTTAGGTTTACACCACAATGATATACAAAGGAAAAAACAATATAATAAATAGGTCTGTCTCAGCATCTTTTATTGATTAGACGTAGGTAAAAGGAAAAAAGTTGCACTTTCATGGAGGCACCTCCAAGATTTTCAATAGACATAAA
>JBBQIF010000480.1:0-1543 GCA_038324665.1 Bacteroidia bacterium | reverse complement strand
AGTTGCTATTCTGCTACAGTAACAGCATCAATAGTAAGGACAACACCTGCTTTGTGCAACCCTCCCGGTTCCCGCGATTTTTTAACCGTATTAATACAGTAAAAATCTTAATAATAAAATAATGTATGAACACATCAATCATACATTCTTTTATTGTTAGCAAGATTAATTTTCTTTCTAATAGGAAAACTACTCAAAATTCTTTATACTTGCATTCATCAGTAAACTTATAAAGCTCTACTAAATATTTTTGGTTAAAACAATTATTATATCAATCATACTTTTGAGCGAGAGTTTACTATATGCGCAAAAAGAAGCCAATAACTGGTATTTTGGTAGTTTTGCGGCCATCACCTTCAATCCCGGTAAGCCGGTAGCTTTAACAAATAGCTCAATGGAGACAGAACTTGGCTGCGCTTCCATAAGCGATAAATATGGACAACTACTTTTTTATACTGATGGGGTCACTGTTTTTGACAGAACGCATGACACAATGAGCAATGGCAAAAGTTTAAATGGACATAACTTGTCCACCAATTCTTCTATAATAGTGCCCAAGCCAGGCAATAAAAACATCTACTATATATTCACTATTGATGGGCGTTTCAATTTCTGGAAAAACGGCTTGCAATATTCCGAAGTGGATATGCGGCTCAATGGGGGTCTTGGGGCTGTTACTAATAAGAATATACTGCTGGAAAAAAATGCTACTGAAAAAATATGTGCTATCAAACATTTTAATGACACTGATTTTTGGATTTTAACGAATAACTATTATCATGACCCGGGTAATTACAGAAAAGATACCATCTGTGCCTACAGAGTTACCGCTGCCGGGGTTAGTAATCAAACTGTGAAAAGCGTTATGAATCGCACTTTTACTATAAACAATGGAATGCAGGGTTACTTAAAAATATCCCCAGATGGTTCTAAAATTGCCATGTTTGCAGGTGGAGGGGTAGATTCTCTTTATGTTATGAAATTTGATAACACATCAGGAATAATTAGCAACCCTATTGGTCTTGAGAAAATTCCAGGGGCAAATTGTCTAGAATTTTCAACCAATAGTCGTTTCCTTTATGCAGGTAATAATGTGACCGGAGATCTTTATCAGTATGATTTAATAAGCGGCACCCGCATTGGCATAATTAATACAAGAACGACTGTTGCCAACATTTCACCCCCTAATTATTTGGGTGCTTTGCAAATAGGCCCTGATGCAAAAATATATTGTTCTGTTTATAGAGATAGTTTTCTGGATGTGATTCAGTTTCCGGATTCTGCAGGCTTAAAATGCACTTATACACATAATGCTGTTTTTCTTTCCGGTAAAACATGCCAGGTGGGGTTGCCGATATTTATTCAGTCCTTCTTTTTTCATAAATTTAATTACACACGCACCTGCATGCGCGATAGCACTTATTTCACCATAGAACAATTAAATGTAGATTCCGTGAAATGGGATTTTGGAGATCCCGGTTCGGGGATTAAGAATACGTCCAAAGCGATGAGCAATATCTTCCATGTCTATCCCAAAACAGGC
>JBBQIF010000479.1:0-1593 GCA_038324665.1 Bacteroidia bacterium | reverse complement strand
AGCAATCACTAACGATGAAGTTAAAATATATCCTAATCCAGTAAAAGAAGCGCTATATTTTTCACAAGCCTCAAATGTAACAATATACAATACCATTGGCGAAATTGTAGGTAACTGGGAAGATGCTAGCTCCATCGATCTATCAAAATTCGTTGTCGGCATGTATGTGGTTATGTTTACCAATAATAATGGCGGGGAGATTAAAAGGGTTAAAATTAGCAAAAACTAAAAAACACTTTACCCTTAGTAATACAGGTAATTAATCCTTCCTGATTTCATTGATTTGAATTTATTAGATGTTAGATGGATTCTGTGTAGATAAAATTTCCAATGCTTTACCCCCATTATTAATTAGACCGCAAGATAGATGACATTGCCAGCGGACCAACTACGCCCCATAGTATTACCACAGTATTGCCAGGGCAATAAAAGTTGGCATTTACAATACCTTTGGTACCTATGGCAAGCTCAATAAGCGCATACTGTATGATAAGTCAAATATTAGTAAATTTAAAACCTAGACTTTTAGAAAATTAAATATTAAACGATTTCAGTGCCTAACTTTACAACCTTAACCTATGCCACAAATAACAAAGCTATCAGAAATAGCTTCCGAAATCGACGATCTTATTCAAGGCAAATTCGGTGGTAAAACATTTTGGATTACAGCCGAACTTTCGGGCGTGCGGAAAATTTCAACCAAACGTTGGTGTTATCTTGATTTTACAGAAAAAGGCAACAACGGTGAAACCACAATAAAAGGCGTTTGCTGGGCCAGAAACTATCAACAAATTGAACTATTTGAAAGCACTACTGGCATAGAATTCAAATCTGGAATTGAGATTACATGCAAGGTAAATGTTTCATTTTATCGAGCAAAGGGCTATCCTCAGCTTGAAGTTTTAGAAATTGACTTTGCACATGCCATTGGACAATTGGAGCTTGAAAAACAAAATACACTTAAGAAATTAGTTGCAGAAAACAACACCATAATATACTTGCCCGATGGCAGGTATCGCACTGCCAACAATGCACTGCCACTTCCTATTGTCATTCAACGCATTGCCTTAATTACTGCATCAAATTCTGACGGACAACGGGATTTTAAAAAAGTTATCCAAACAAATAAATACGGTTATGCCTTTTCCATTCAAGAATATTTAACAGTGGTTCAAGGTAACGCAGCCAGTAACCTCATCATAGAAAAACTTAAATTGATTGAAAAAGACAACTTTGATATTGTAGTAATTGTTCGGGGTGGCGGTTCAGATGCGGACTTTGCAGCTTTTAATGCGTATGATCTTGCAACATTTGCTGCCACCTTTCCTATTCCTATTTTAACAGGTATTGGTCATGATAGAAATACCAGCATTTTAGATTTAATGACAAGACAATTAAGAACACCAACAGAAGTCGGCAGTTTCATTGTTGATAGAAACATGAATTTTGAATATGACTTACAACAACTGCGCGATAGATTTTTTCAAGCACTGGAGTACCTGATTGAAGACAGAAAGAATACCTTACATCATTTCAAACAGCGGATAAAAAACTTGCATCCTGACACAATTTTGAAAAAAGGATTTGCCATTA
>JBBQIF010000478.1:0-1614 GCA_038324665.1 Bacteroidia bacterium | reverse complement strand
CGCGCTTTATTTTGTGAACTCTTTTGGTGTTCCATGCCCATACTTTTGGGCTGATGTAATAATGGACCGGAATCTTGTGTTTTGCTGCAAATTTTGCAATTTTCAGGTTAAATCCCGGGTAATCTATCAATATCAGTGCATCTGGCTTATGGTGGCGTAAATCCTTCTTACATTGTTTAATAAAGCCCAGTATTTTTCTTAAATTCTTAATAACCTCGCTAATTCCCATAAATGCCCTTTCCTTGTAATGGTTCACCAAGGTGCCTCCTTCTGCCTCCATTAAGTCACCACCCCAAAACCTGAAAGTGGCCTCGGGATCCAATACCCTTAGGTGTTTCATCAGGTTGGCTCCGTGTAAATCACCGCTTGCTTCACCAGCTATTAAATAATACTTCATTTTAATACAGAGTGCAAATAAAGTATAGTTTTACTCAATATTAAAATTATTGGAAGAAAAATAAAGCAGAAGAAAAAATCGTTACTTTTGCAAATCTAAAAAAAAGACACATGTCAAAAGAAGTATTTATCGTTTCAGCAGTAAGGACAGCCATGGGAAGTTTCATGGGCTCGTTATCAGGTATATCGGCTCCAAAATTGGGAGCAACGGCCATTAAAGGGGCTTTGGATAAAATTAATTTAAACGGAGAAGAAGTAGAGGAAGTATATTTCGGTTGTGTTTTACAGGCAGGCTTAGGCCAGGCACCTGCTAGGCAGGCGGCTAAGTATGCAGGATTGCCAGATGCTGTGATATGTACTACTGTCAATAAAGTATGTGCTAGCGGCATGAAAACCGTTGCTATAGGTGCGCAGCAGATTATGACTGGAGCAGCAGATGTTGTGGTGGCAGGCGGTATGGAAAACATGAGTCAGGTGCCTCATTACCTGATGGGCAGCAGAGTTGGTTATAAATTTGGCAATATCAATATGATAGACGGTGTGGCCAATGACGGCTTGATGGATGCCTATAACCGCGAAATGATGGGTTGGTGTGCCGATCTGTGTTCAAAGGAATATAATATAACCAGAGAAGAACAGGATGCCTATGCTATTGAGTCTTATAAAAGGGCTGCACAAGCTTGGGCTGATGGCAAATTCAACGAAGAAGTGGTACCTGTTGAATTGAAAGATAAAAAAGGCAATATCTCACAGTTCGACCACGATGAGGAATATAAAAACGTGTTTTTTGAAAAAATTCCGGGATTGAAACCTGCTTTTACTAAAGAAGGAACGGCTACAGCAGCCAATTCCAGCACAATGAATGATGGAGCCGCAGCTTTGGTGTTGATGAGCAAAGAAAAAAATGGACGCTTTGGGATTAAAGCCTTTGGCTAAGATTATTGGTTTTGCAGATGCAGAACAAGCGCCAGAGTGGTTTACTACAGCATCAAGCAAGGCGATGCCTAAGGCGATTGCAAATGCAGGCATTACAATGGATCAGGTAGATTATTTTGAATTCAATGAAGCTTTTGCAACGGTTATCCTTGCCAATAATAAACTAATGAATATCGACAGCAACAAAGTAAATATGAATGGCGGAGCTGTTGCATTGGGTCATCCTTTGGGAGCTAGTGGTGCAAGGATATTGGTTACATTGATCAATGTATTGAAACAGAA
>JBBQIF010000477.1:0-1619 GCA_038324665.1 Bacteroidia bacterium | reverse complement strand
GTTCAGAGAAAATTTAAACCAGTTACTTAAATTATAACGATAGTTGTAACCTGGTATTTTTACATTACTGGTAGGATTTGAATTTCCGCAAGTATTGTATTTTATTTTAGAGCCACAGGAAAATCCACCTGTTTGTGCTTTATTTGATGTAAGGACTCCCATATCGTAAACCTGCCCACTAACAGGTTTATGGTTGTTCTTCACATCGTATTTCGAAGTAGCATCAGAAAGCGTGAGTCGCACAATTCTTTGTTCGTCCTTATGAAAGAGCAATTGTATGGTGTAATATTTACCTGAATCAAAAGTACAGGGTTTGTTAAAATTAAGAGCCCCATAATACGAATAGCATCGGCTGCCACTTCCCATATCAGTAAAGGCGGAATCCATGATTTTTATACCCCCTCCTCCTCGGCAATCCCCTGCATAGAGCCGATGGGCAATGGTGTCCCCCGAACCCATGTAATAATTATAACCCTCAATTCCAAACCAAGCATTATCAGAATGCCCGTTTGCTTGAAAAACAAACCACGCACTTTGTGTAAAGCGGGCATACTTGCTCCCCATAGCATAAAAGTATTCTGTACTGTCCTTAATCGTATAACAACCCAATTCAAAATCCTTGTATTGACTATTGAATCCTCCTTTACCAACTATCTGATTCCCCAAATAGCAGGCACTGTCAGTAGCATCATATTTTGCATCTGTTACGCCAAAATGGGTGTACGGAAATGAGGTGGTAACCTTGATGTAAACCTTCCCCATCGCCCTGGCTTTCGAACTTACTTGAATCATGTACCATCCGGGGTCCATGCAGGGATGAAAAGAACTACCAAACTGATTAAGCGTAGTAATCTTGGCTGCTGTTGCCATTATAGAAGTTGGGAGACATTGATTTCCAAAAAATGTAGTAAATCCGCAATCGGTGACTCCAATGGCATTAGCCGTTTGCTTCAATTCAATATTGACGCCCCTTCTCGCAGGCAGGTAAAATTTAAACCAAATTGATTTTTTGTCGTTTCCTGCGGAAACCAAACTGCTGTGAAAATATTCCCCAATTTGTATTGTGCCGCTGTCTATGCTAACAGAGTCACTCCAAAAAGTGCCTATGCCAAAGTTGGCAGGTCCCAATTTAATGAGCATGGCTTTACTACAGGTATCATTTATTGGTCGTTGGCCGAAAACACCAAAGGCGGAAAGGAGGATAGTATATAAAAAAAGCCGTTTCATTTAAACTTAAAACTAATCGAACTAAAAAACCATCAGGCAGCTAATATAGTAATAGATTTAAAATTAAATTATGTATGATTGTCAAATTTTAGATACCTATTTGATAATTAGGCCTTTTAAATGAAGAAAAAATATTTTTCTATTTTAAATTTAAGCGTTTATACTCAATAATTGAATCATTTTAGTTTAAATGTAATTCAAACATTTGGAATGTTAAAGAAGTGTAATTTAATTGATTATAAGTTAATTGAATCAATATTGCTATTAACTCTTCTTTTTTAAATATTCATAAGCAGTTTTAGCAATTTCGGCTATGATTTTTTCATTCGTTTCATAGGTTTCATAGCTGTCTGAAACAAAAACTGAAATGATAAAATGCTGGCCATTGGGTA
>JBBQIF010000476.1:0-1625 GCA_038324665.1 Bacteroidia bacterium | reverse complement strand
CATTTTCATCTTCCCCATATCGATGAGTGAAATAACTTGGCTATCCTTAAGGTTCATAATAGTTATCATGGAGGTTGGCTTGTTAATTTTCACTTCCCTTACCATAGCTATCATTTTTCCTGAATCTCCAAAATAACTGGTAAATTTTGTCACCGTTGTATCCTTACCTTTTCGTGTCATACTTATCTGCATATCCACTTGACCCTTGAAATGGTAACTAGCTGCAACTACACAATCGCTCGGCTTACCAAATGACATGCCATCCATCGGATTTTGGGCCATAAGACCTGCTACGCCTAAATAAAATAAAATCGAAAGAACAAAAATTAATTTTTTCATAAAGCAAAATTACTTTAATTTATAGTAGAAGTTATATCAAAAGATTATTTTTGAAAAAAATCATGGATTTCAACCCTAATGACTATAATACTGCACTTGATCTAAGAATAGACTGGAGCGAACTCGATTTGTTCGGTCATGTTAACAATGTTGAATTCTTTAAATACATACAGGCCTCAAGGGTGAATTACTGGGACCAGATTGGTTTAACCCATTCTTTCAGAGATTTTAAAACGGGCCCAATGCTGGCGTCAACTTCCTGCCAATTTAAAAAACCATTGTTCTATCCCGGCAATATTAAGGTAATGGTAAAAGTAGATTTTATTAAGAATTCAAGTTTCGGTTTAACCCATGTTGTATTAAATGACATGAATGAAATGGCTGCCATTGGCCATGATATTGTAGTGCATTACGATTATAATACCAATCATAAAATAAATATACCTGCTGATATCAGAGATATAATTCAGAAAAGGGAGAAGAGAATCTTTGAAACTGAAGTTTAACAAAGCTAAATTTTAGAGAATGGAAATGCGAAAACACTGCGAAAAATGCAACAAAGAATTACCTCTAGATGGAATTGCCTTTATATGCAGTTATGAGTGTACTTATTGCATAATATGTACGGAAAAAATGCAACATACTTGTCCTAATTGCAATGGTGAGTTGGTAATCAGGCCCAAGCGGAAAATCAAGGAAAGCAATGCCAAAAACTGATTACCTCAATACCTCCACTACTCCCCTTATTTCATGCCATTTGTTGTAAACATCTTTAATCTGTGCCTTGTAAACATAGATGCCTTGCAGTATATTTGGGTCATCGGGCGTTAACCAATGTTCTGCTTTATTCTCATTGTCGAATACCATGCCGCCCCAGCGGTTGTATACCCGCAAACGGTAACCATCCACAAAATCATATTGACTCGGGTCTAAGCCAAAACCATCATTCAAGCCATTGCCATTCGCACTTATAAAATTTGGAAAATAAAAAATGATTTTCTCTAGCAATGGTATTTCCTTATCCAAGGTGTCATAGCAGATATTCTGGTTCGATACAATCAGTCGTATCCTGGCAGTGCCGGTATCTATAAAAGTGAAAAAAGGATCCTTTTCTGTTGATGAACCAAAGGTGCCAAAGGCCCAGTTCCAAGTACTCGCCAAGGTGGATTGGTCATAAAAATGAAAGCGTATGCCACTGTTATCCTTATCATAGTGAAAGAAATTGAAGTCTGCCTTAGGATTATTTACAATCTTAACATTGGCAGCATTACTGTCCCTGCAATTGT
>JBBQIF010000475.1:0-1626 GCA_038324665.1 Bacteroidia bacterium | reverse complement strand
AATCCCATCTACCCAAAACAAAAGACTATAATTAAAGCTTGCAAGAATTCCTCCCAAAGCGCTGCCTACAGCCCATCCAAGATTTATTGCCAGCCGGTTAAGAGAATAAGATCTCGTCCTGTTTTGTTCCTTACTATAGTGGGCTATCGCTACAGTATTTGCTGGCCTGAAAGATTCATTCATTACTGCAAGAATATAGGTTGTAATGCAAATCGATATATAAGAATGCATTTGCCCCAATATAATAAACATTGCGCCCCCGCCTATAAGAGCCGTTACCTGCACATAATAATAACCGATAGTATCCACCAGCTTTCCGCCAATGATGGCGCCCGTAATGGCACCCAGCCCAAACAAGCTCATTACCAAACCGGCTTTCCCGATTGATATTCCATAGTGTTGGGTAAGATACATCGTCATGAAAGGTACAACCATCGTTCCGCTGCGGTTTACCAGCATTACGAGAGATAGCCACCAGGTGCCTGAGGAAAGGCCTCCATATGCTCTTCTATAAAGTGAGAGTGTGTTGCTTATCATCAAAGCAAATATAATGAGCTTTGTGAACTGAGTATACGCTTTAGTTTAAGCGTGACCTCATAGTAAGCTAATTTTTAAAGATCAATATTTAATGATGAGGAGTACATCACAATTAAAGCATATTCATATAACTGCTTTATTATTGAATTTCTTTTAAAATGACAGGAGCAAGAAGATCACTCCATTTTTTATATTGAATACCGGACGGATGAAGGCCGTCAACCGCTATAAAAGAAGGATCATTTTTTGCATCTCGCGACACAGGAGTTACATCAATATAATGAACGCCTGCATTCAATGTTATTATTTTATTCGCTGCATTAAAGTCATCAATCGCTTTTGCAATTTCAGCAGTATCTGATCCATGGGCAAAAGGAGTAACACTATAATCGGGGATTGAGATCACAAACACGTGATCTTTATTATTTCCCGCATAAGTAGTTGCCCTGGAAAGTAATTCGGTAAACTCATTTTTATATTCATCTAATGATCTTCCCTGGTATTGATTGTTCACACCAATTAGAAGCGATACTATGGAATAATTTTTTTTGGGAGGGTTATCATTTAAAGCGTTTAAGAGATTGGCAGTGGTCCAACCTGTAACAGCAATAATATCCGGATTAGCCAGGTCTATATTTTGTTGCCGTAAAAGTTGAGCTGTTTGTGCCGGAAACCTTTCTGTTTCGTCAACTGATTCTCCAATGGTATATGAATCACCGAGAGCGAGAAATGTTTTGTGAAGTGTGTCCATTGCAACCGGAGGCTGTTTAGCCGAATTATCGTTTTTTTTCGAACACGATGATAAGAATAAAAAATAATTGAAAGAGTAAGTAAACTTTTCATAATAAACATTTACGATGAAAGCTAATAGGCGGATGATAATGCCCGGTTTCCTTGTTAAAAGTTAGAGCCACCTGTACTTTTCAATTAAATGTTCTTTTTGATTTCTTGCAACGGGCACATGATCTCCATTGCTCATAGTTAATACCCCTTCATTGCGATTGAATTGTTTTACATGATTGAGGTTAATAATGTATTGCCGGTGCACACGCAGGAAATGTTCTTCCTCTAAAACTTCCTGAACATCTT
>JBBQIF010000474.1:0-1648 GCA_038324665.1 Bacteroidia bacterium | reverse complement strand
AATTCTGGATACAGTGAGAATCTTCACAGTTATGTAAATAATATCAACACAATTGAAGGTGGAACGCACGTAGCAGGTTTCAGAAGAGGACTTACGAGGACTCTAAAAGCTTATGCTGACAAGGAAGGTTTATTGAAAAACCTGAAATTCGAAATAAGTGGCGATGACTTCCGTGAGGGTTTAACTGGGGTTATATCGGTTAAAGTACAAGAACCTCAATTCGAAGGACAGACTAAAACTAAGTTAGGTAATAACGAAGTAATGGGAGCAGTGGATATTTGCGTTGGGGAAATGCTGGGCAATTATCTTGAAGAACACCCTAAAGATGCCAAGACCATAGTTAACAAGGTGATATTAGCCGCTACCGCCCGCCATGCCGCAAGAAAAGCACGTGAAATGGTGCAAAGAAAAGGGGCTATGAGTGGAATGGGTTTACCGGGTAAACTAAGCGATTGCTCAAGTACTGACCCTGATAAATGTGAAATATACCTAGTGGAGGGAGATTCTGCGGGTGGAACAGCCAAGCAAGGCAGGGACAGGGTTTTTCAGGCTATTATGCCGTTGAGAGGTAAAATCTTGAATGTTGAAAAAGCCTTGGAACATAAAATATACGAGAATGAAGAGATAAGGAACATGTTTACCGCATTGGGAGTTAAAATAGGTACAGAAGCCGATGATAAGGAACTGAACATAGAAAAACTGCGTTACCATAAAGTCATCATCATGACGGATGCCGATGTAGATGGTAGTCATATCAGGACCTTATTACTGACTCTTTTCTACCGTTATATGAAAAAATTGGTAGAAGCCGGTTATATTTACATCGCAACACCACCACTTTACCTAGTAAAGAAAGGCAATAAAATGCAATATTGCTGGACTGAGGCTCAAAGGGAGGCCGCAGTTTTGGAAATTGCCAATGGCGCCAACCCTGAATCAGTAGGGATACAGCGTTACAAAGGTCTTGGTGAAATGAACTTTGAACAATTATGGGAAACTACCATGGATCCTGCTAGGAGAACATTGAAAAAGGTAACTTTGGACAGTGCCGCCGAAGCCGACCATACTTTCGCTATGTTGATGGGAGACGAAGTACCACCGAGGAGAGAATTTATTGAGAAGAATGCCAAATACGCCAATATTGATGTATAGGTTTAAATAAAAAATAAATAGCAAAGCCTCGACTGTAAACGTCGGGGCTTTGTTTTTAATGGAATGGTTAAAATAAGTGAATATTCTCTAAGCAGAAACCCATTTTAGACCTCTAACTAAGCAAAAATATTAAGAAAATTATGGCATTATACCATAAATTGGTATTTTTGCACAGACTTACTTTTTAAGCAATGGCAAAAAACACATCCATATTACTCGGGGATTACTTTAACAACTTCATTAATACACAGGTAAAAACTGGCAAATTTTCTTCAGCCAGTGAGGTTGTTCGGGCAGCACTCAGGATGTTTGAACAACAGGAAACAAAAAAAAACACAATAATTAAAGAACTCATTAAAGGAGAAAAATCAGGGTTTGTAAAAAATTTTAACCGTGACCTGTTTCTAAATGATCTTCAAAAAAAACATTCAAAAAAATGAATTATAGCCTGTCAATGGAAGCGACGGGCGATTTAGAAGAAATCTGGCTATATACT
>JBBQIF010000473.1:0-1666 GCA_038324665.1 Bacteroidia bacterium | reverse complement strand
AACCCTGCAAACGAACTGTTCCGAATAATGGATACATCCGCAGACAATACCCATAATACCGAGTTCCTTATTTTTGATAGCATGGGGAAGATCATCTATTCATTAAATTGCGCAAACCCTGATGATTTTATAGTTTCCAGTAATTTCTGCGACGGAATCTATTTTGTACAAATAAAGGTAGGTGAAAAAATAAGCATTCACAAACTAGTCATACAACATTAAAAATAAACAATTCCATATATTTGCCTTATGCAAAAATTCATTTCAATGATGGCCGTGGGACTTATTATAGTTGCTACTAACCTCAATGCAAAACCAAAACCATGCGGAAAACATGAAGGGCACAATCTTTATAAAGGTGAAAAAGGCGGTTGCTATTACCTTAAAACTAAGAAAAAAGTAAAAGTGTATATTGACAAAAAATATTGCAATTGTTAGTGAGAATATGCTCACTCTATCTCTTCAATAAACCTGCTACTAACCCATCATGTTTATAGTTTTGGGCTCATTGGTTGCGCTGAAAAATGCCGTTATCAAAGCACTCATCTTCATTCCTACAATTTTTCGATCTTTCCAACCAATACCCTTGCAGATGAAATAACCTTCAACTGGTAAACTCCGGAATTAAACCGGCTAAGGTCTATCGACATGCCCTTATTCAATGTTGCAGAATAAACAGTTGCATTATAAACTTCCCTGCCTTGTATATCTGAAATAATTAGAATCACTTCTCCAGCTTGCAAATCCTTTGATTTTAAAATAAACTCCCCTTCGGTTGGATTCGGATATATCAATAATCCGGATTCACTTCCATTTAATTTTACAAGGGCTGAATTGGTATAAAGGAAAGAATCTGAAAGTATTGACCAACATTTACTGTTACCTGTCTGCACTTGGTAATAATTGTTCGGGGAAGAACGAAGCACCCTAAATGTATCACTTAGCAAGACATTGTTCCTATACCAGTTATAGTGGCTTTCAATTTTATCAGAACGCAAGCTGTCTTTCATCCCAATTCTCTCAATAGTTGGTTTCAATGGCAGTGAATTCACGACAACAGCAATACCATTGGACACCGGACTTTTGCAACCGAATACATTTTCAACTTCTAGCTGATAAGTACCACTTGAAGAAACTGTATCGATTTGAGTAGTTCTCATATTTGGTATCCACCGATAACCTTTAAATCCTGCAGGACCAGAGATCTGTGTCCATTCACCTTGGCAAAATATGACTTTTCCCTTCAACTGAATAATGGGTTTTAAAGGTGACGGATTAACCGTAATTTGAATGGAATCGGATAGCGGGCTCAAACACCCATTCAGGTCTTTTACAATGACATAATATAATCCTGCAGAATATACATACCGAGAATTACTTTTGTAAAACCCTGAGCTATCTTGCCATTTATATCCAACAAACCCACTTGGCGAGGAGATGCTTGCGCTGTCGCCTTTACAAAACATATCATTTCCAACTAATGTCAACTTAGGTTTGGCTGGCAAGGCAAAAACTTTCACTACAATACTGTCGGAATAAAAACTCACGCAATTATTTTGGTCGGTCACTTTCAATTTTAAAGTTTCATTTTTATTGCTCATAATGGTTTGCTGGCTCCACCCATTGGTCCATGCATAATCGAAGAAGCCAGGAGGCCCAACCAATT
>JBBQIF010000472.1:0-1677 GCA_038324665.1 Bacteroidia bacterium | reverse complement strand
GGTCGGCCGGGCTGAGATAAGTCGTGTTCGGTAGCGTCCAGTTAACGGGAGTCTTTCGATCCCCCGCCACCACCAACTTCAAACCGGGAAGCACCGCAAACTGCGCTAACGACGAGTCTGGACCGTAAATCGGTGATGCGTCTTGTCCTTCATCAAATAATATGTAGTCGTAATGAAGTTTTGGATTTGAAAGTTGAAATTTTTTAAGGTAGAAGTCGTGTGTTATTTCAATTTCTCCCTTGTCCATTTTACTCAATAAAAGTCTGGATTGACTGACGATGTAGTCATAAAAAGAAGTAACAAATATTTTAGCTTTTGGGTCGGTCACCGTATCGAGGTAGTTTAATTCTTGAACCTTTTGTTTATCACTGTTACAGAAATAGGCAATGAATTTGTTGATATGATTGGCAATCACATATTCCGTATGTTTTTCTTCATTGCCCTGTAAGTTTAGAAGTTCAACAATTTCATTTGTTTTATACCCTTGTGGTCTTACCGTGTATTGGTTTTTAAAAACAATGTGCCTGTAGGCAAGAGAATGAGCCGTTTCAACTTTTACGTTGTGAAGTTTTTTGTCCGCAAATTTTTTAACAGCTTCTAATTTTACAGATTTATTGAATGCTAAATAGAGTATTTTACTTTTTGCCGGCCTTGTTTTGGCATATTCAATTACAGTTGTTGTTTTTCCTGAGCCGGCTACCGCGTTAATCTTTATATTTCCCGTAGAGTTGATAATACGAATTTGCTCCTTAGTCAGTTCCATAGATAAAAGGTTTTCCTATCATGCAGCGTTGCGGGTAAATTGCTTGATCGCATTCAGTTCGGATTTCTTTTGGGTTCTTTCCTCCTCAATATCAAAGTCATCTTGGAGTCCAAGCCAGAATTTGGCGGAATTACCAAAATACTTAGCAAGTCTGAGCGCGGTATCTGCGGTTATGCGCCTGTTACCTTTAACAATTTCAGAAACACGTGTCTGAGGAATTCCAATGTCTTTAGAAAGCCTGTAGGCGCTAATTGTGAGTGGAATAAGAAATTCGGCTTGAAGGATTTCTCCAGGGTGGATGTTTTTTAACTTTTTCATTTTTAGGTTCTTTAGCGGTAATCAATTATTTTTACCTTTTCAGCGTTTCCATTATTCCATATAAAAATAATACGCCACTGGTTATTTATTCTTATTGAGTAAAAATCTTTAAGGTTTCCTTTTAGTTTCTCCAGTCTGTTAGAGGGTGGAATTTGCAAGTCATTCAAGTCTTGAGAGTTATTTAACATTCTTAGTTTCCTTCGTGCTATCTCTTGCATCTCTTTAGACAAACCCTTAATTCGTTCTCCTTGCCATATTTTTTCTGTGTTTTTGTCGCCAAATGATATTATCATACTATTGGTTAGCGTTACTAACGTCAAAGGTAAGTCTTTTGGTTTTAATATCCAAATCTATCTCTTGTCAAAGTAATAGGTTCTATGGCAGTTTATTTCTCACTGTGTGAGAAAAGTTCTCCAGGCATAGGAAGCGATAAGTTCGAAACATGTTAATTAAAACACATCAATACCAACACCAAATCCAACCATAACCCTACAAACATTTCTATCCAACTGTAACCATTCTAATACCTAATCGGATGTCTGCTCGCCCCATAAAGTTGCCCTTAAAATCAGACCTAACCTGGCACTAATTTTACC
>JBBQIF010000471.1:0-1770 GCA_038324665.1 Bacteroidia bacterium | reverse complement strand
GCCTTTGCCCTGCAATCCTAAATGTCACCTGAGGATGCTGTTTTTTGATCAGGGGGAAAATTTCCTCGGCAAAATAAATGACTGCCTCAACAGTGGGTGCATAGTCCATATTACCGGTAAATAAAAGTGTATCTGCCTTGCCGTAATCATGATCCATTGGCCTGAATTTTTGAGTATCCACGCCATTTGGCAATACTTTGATATTGGTATTATTGTGTTCTTTTATAAGAAAGTTTCTATCTTCTCCTGAACACACCAGATTGAGGTTAAATTCATTGAGTATATACTCCTCGTATCTGTAAACTCTTTTACTTTCTATGGCATCCAAAACCCTGACAAAGATATTGCGGTTCACTGTTTTCCTTCTTTGCCAATAGAGTGAAAATGCATCTGGCAAATCAAGTAGGCGTTTAAGTTCCTTTTTCTCAATGGCATATTGGGCCATTCTAAGGTGCTGCACATGTACGGCATCGAATTTTTCTTCTTTTAATAATTGCGATAAAGCAATACTGAATCTATTGCTTTTGAAATAATTGACCTGTAAAGGCAACTTACCCAACATGCCAAAACCTACATTAAGAACACTTCTCCATTTGGGTAATTTAACTACTTTAATGGTCTTGAAAATGGGTTTTAATTCACCGATATACTCAAAATCCTTGTCGGTTTCGGCAAAAGTAATGAGGTGCAACTGATGCCTTTTTGAGAGTTGGGTCGCTAAATTATATATCTTGAGTTTATCGCCCCTGAAAGGTGGGTAAGGAAATCTGTTGGCGATAAAAAGGATATTCACAAAAAATTCTGGTTAAAATTGATAACGGTAAGTAATATGTTTTTTTATTGGTTGGGCACCCATTGATTCAAACATACTGATCATTTTAGGGTTAAAATCGCCTATCCAAGCCAGTTCATTTTCGGAGTATTGCTTCTGTCTGCGGATGGCTTCTCGGAATTTCATAATCAGGGCAACTTCTAGCCCCAGATTGTGGTATTGTGGAATAACACCAAAAACAATTCCTCTTACGCGTTTTACCTTGCGTCTGTAATACAAGAACTTAAGTTTGCCTACAAGGTTCATTTTACCATTCACATGCTTGAATACCTGATTGACATCCATCACCGTAATATAAAAGCCAATCGGTTTGCCTTCTGCATACACAAAAATATTAAACTCCTCAATGATAATGGGTTTCATCATTTTCATTAGCACCATGATCTTATCCATAGTCATGGGTTCAAAATTCTCGTGAAAAGCCCATGCTTGGTTATAAATTTCTATAAAATCCTGGGCATATTTCTCGAGGTTATTTTTCCTGATATAGTCAAATTTGTACACTGGATTGGCAAAAACCCTGCTGGCCAGCTTGCTGAACCTTTCAAAATTGAAGATTCCTTCATGAATTAGTGAGGTAGTTTGCCCAATTTCATGTTTAAAACCGTAATTTTCAAAAAGTTCCTTGTAATATTTTAAATTGTAATTTTCTCTGTAACTTGGACTTTCAAAACCTTCTACCATCAGGCCCCAGAAGCTATCCCGCTCACCAAAATTGATAGGACCGTCCATATAGGTGCAGCCATTTTCTTTCAACCATTTTTTACTTTCATCAAACAATACATTGGCAGCAGATTGCTCGTTAACACACTCAAAAAATCCAATACCGCCTGTAATGACACCATTACTAGGCAATTTATTGTAAAAAGCCGCATTTCTGCCTACAATCTCCTTGCCTTTGTATAAGAGCCATTGTACGCAATCGCCGGTTTTAAAAG
>JBBQIF010000470.1:0-1775 GCA_038324665.1 Bacteroidia bacterium | reverse complement strand
TATTAAAATTGGCTGTAAATTTACGCACTTAAAATTGAGATGATGGCTGTTGACAGAAATTCAAAAAATGTAGGCTACCCGGCACAATTGGGTATATTCCTTGGTTTCGTTGGAGCAGGACTTATTCTTGGGGCACTCGTTTCCGTTTTAATATGGAAGATAATGACAGGGCGACCAATAATTTCAATGGCCGATGATATGTTGAAACCCCAATATTATAATGCAATCATGGCCATCCAGGCAATTTCTACTTTCTTCATGTTTTTTCTACCCGTCTATTTTTTAGCACTTATCTGTTACCGTAAGCCCGCAAGATTCATGGGTTTCAATACAAACGTTAGTTACAGGCAATTCTTCATTGTTATAGGAATACTCATACTCACATTTCCATTGTCGGGGGCATTAGCTGAGCTTAATAATATTATTCCTATTCCAAAAAACCTCGCAATAAAGTTTAAAGCAATGGAGGATGCGAGAGCACTGCAAGAGGCAGCATTGATTAACATTAACTCATTTTCAAAATACTTAATATCCTTACTTGTCATAGGCTTGCTACCTGGCCTTTTTGAAGAAGTCTGTTTTAGAGCCGGATTGCAAAATGTTTTTGCACGCTGGTTTAAGGGGCCCTGGATCGCTATCGTCTTAACATCAATAATTTTTAGCATCATTCATATTTCATATTACGGCTTTCTTGTTCGCTTTGCTTTGGGCGTTATACTCGGCCTCGTGTTTTACTATAGTGGCAACCTCTGGCTTTCGGTACTATTTCATTTTTTATATAATGGATTGCAGGTAACTGTACTTTACGCAATTGCATCATCAGGAAAAAAGCACCCTGTAAAAGATATAGAACAAAGCTTTCCTTTGTGGGCGGGCATCATCGCTCTCATTTTAATCGCTTACCTGTTTCAACAATTTAAAAAGTATTCTTTATTGCAAAGGGCAAGAATTGTAGAAGAGGATTTGCCGGATGATGATTTTCATAACTGGGCGACTGCTCAATCTTAATAATTTTAATGGCTTTTGATTCTAAAACATTTCAAATAAGAAGTCTCACTGCAGTCGTTTTTGTAGTTGTAATGTTGGCAGGGCTTCTTTGGAATGGATGGAGCTTTATTATTCTTTTTACAATTATTCACTTTGGTTGTTGGTATGAATTTATAAGACTGATTAAAAAAATTAGTAGTACAAGATGGTGGCTGTTTCTTTCCTTTGGTTTGCTATATATAACACTTCCAATCCTATTATTGATGATGTGTGGATTTCCTGGTATTAATCTGATTTTATTCCTGCAGAACTATCATGGTGCCTGGAATTATTCCCCGGTACTTCCCTGCGGCATTATCTTTTCGATCTGGATAAATGATACCATGGCTTATATAGTTGGATCATTGATCGGCAAAACGCCATTATCGAAAATATCGCCTAAAAAAACATGGGAAGGAACTATTGGCGGGTCACTACTCTGCATTTTGATTATTTCACTGATCGGTAAAGCAATAGTTAGCTGGAAAGATTGGTTTATTATCGCTACCTGTTGCGCTGTATTCGGCACGCTCGGTGACCTCCTCGAAAGTAAACTCAAGAGGCTGGCCAATGTGAAAGACAGTGGAACTTTTATGCCTGGCCATGGCGGGTTCTTAGATAGGTTTGATTCATTATTAATAGCTTCGTTGCCAGTAAGTTTGTATTATTTTTTCTTTATGTAGTGCGCTGAAAATTGATAACACTTCTTCCCTTTCAACTTTTTATATTTGTAGTTAAACTTATTGGAT
>JBBQIF010000469.1:0-1777 GCA_038324665.1 Bacteroidia bacterium | reverse complement strand
TTAAATATTCATAAGACCGAACTAATTGAGAATACTTTTTTTCCGCATATTGCTCTGTTTTAGGGAATTGATTCACTATTTCTTTAAACCATTCACTTTCATCTTTAAGATAACTGTTTTATTTCCATCTAATGAATCGGCTTTGTTTGTTGGGGTTAATATTGTTGTGTTTGTGAGTGTGCCCAAACCATTAGAATTTGTCCAAAGAATAGTGCTACTATTTGAGTTGGTAGATAACACTCCGGACACATTCGCACTTGCATTGGCACAAATGGTTTGAGTTAATCCTCTTGTCGCAGTTGGCAGCGGGTCAACTATTATTGAATCAGTTGTATTAAATACAACCGATGCACATTTATTTAAACCATTCACTTTCATCTTTAAGATAACTGTTTTATTTCCATCTAATGAATCGGCTTTGTATGTTGGGGTTAATATTGTCGTGTTTGTGAGTGCGCCCAAGCCATTAGAATTTGTCCAGAGAATAGTGCTGTTATTTGAGTTGGAAGATACCACTCCGGTAACATTAACACTTGCATTGGCACAAATGGTTTGAGTTAATCCTCTTGTCGCAGTTGGCAGCGGGTCAACTGTTACTGAATAGGTTGCCGTAGCAACTGCCGAGGAACATTTATTTAAACCATTTACTTTCATCGTTAAAATAATTGTTTTCCCTCCATCCAATGAATCTGATTTGTAGGAGGGTGTTAATGTTGTTGCGCTTGTAAGTGACCCAGCTCCTGGAGTAAAGGACCATAGTATACTGCTACTATTGTAATTTGTTGCTGATGCCCCTGTCACATTAGCGATTGTTTTTGCGCAAATGGTTTGAGTTAATCCCGCAATTGCTGTTGGTAAAGCATTAATAATAATTTTATTACTACTATCGTAAAAGGTTACATGAATGCTATCATGATAAATTGAAATTTTATAATTATTGCCTTGAGGGGTAGTAACTGGCAATTTAAATTTAATAATTGTATCTTTTGATTTTTTAGTTCTAAAAGTCAATATTGTTGGAGAAGCCTTTGCCGTATCTAACTTATTTCCCAACTTTATTCTAAAGGAATCATTTGTATTATTAAATGTTTTAGTTAGAAGAATTCTTACCTTCACTGAATCACCTGCACAATATGCATATTTAACTGAATCTTTACTAGATTTATCAAGCACTAAAACTTGTGCCTGCCCTTGATTAATAGCAAATGCAAGTATTATGGACAATATTACCTTATTCATACAACATTTGTTTTTTTATATAATTAAATTTTTGATTTAATAGTAAAAAGCTAATACCACCTATTGATACTTTCGTGTTACTGCGTCAACTTCATTCTTTTTCTCTAATTCCAGCATCTCTTTTTCCTCCTCATGCGCTTTTTTTTGCTTTTGCAATTCACTCTCGCATTCCCCTAATTTCTTGTAGTTTTCAATTTGTTTGGTTTTTGTATCCAGGTACAATAAAAAAGTGCTGTTTAAAGACAACATGAATTGCTGACTGCTTGAATCTGTTGTTAACTTATCGAAGGCAATTTGTTTTGCCACCTGACCCAAAGCAAGATTAAAATTCAGGCTGCTTTTATCCAAATTCTCAACCTGATTATTTAAGGTATCGATTAAGGCAATAATTCTACTCTGTCGCGCATTGAAATTATTATAATACTTTAACTTCTGCCTTTGTGCATTGCTCAATTCTGCCGGAACATCTATATTGAAAAACAAGGCGAAAACGGTCAGGGAAACCGTGAATATGAATAGAAGTAAAAACTTTAAAAAA
>JBBQIF010000468.1:0-1807 GCA_038324665.1 Bacteroidia bacterium | reverse complement strand
TGGGGGTCATGGGTTGAAAAGGAATAATTGCCAGTAATCTGTTCATAATTGTGTTTGTCGCCAAAACGGTCATAGTCAACAATAATTGATAAGGCACAACCCACTACTTTTCCATTTACTTTTATACAAATTTGCCCTTCGGGAAAGATAGTCAGTAATTTCTGAATACGTTCTTCTTTCCAGTATGCGCCCCATTGTTCGTAGGCTTTGAGCATACTTTCTTTTAAATCAATATAATCTTCAATGCGAAGGTTCAGAACTTCTATTTTTAAATTTTCCATACTACTTATTTATTACTTTATAACGCGTTTTGTTTTTTCATTTACCAATTATTACCCTTACATTTTTATTCAATTTTGCTTCCATCCAATTTTGAATTTGCAACTTTTCTTTTACCGCAGGGGCTTTTTTAAACTGAAGATAGGCAAGATATAAGCTATCAGGTTTATCTGCTGTATCAACTGAATGTAGAAGTGAAAACGTAATGCTAGTCATTCGGGGATACAAAGCTTTAGCTTCTTTTATTATTTGAGACTCTAATAAAATATTTGAATAAACGCTATCGAGTTTTGATTTTACCACTTGGTTTTTTTTGTTATTTTCAGCCAATAGACTGCTTAGTTGTTTCATTTCCTCGTTTTCAGTATTTCCTTTTAAATAAGCAAAACCCTGTTTAATTTCCAAGGTAGCATCTTGCAAATCGTAATGTTTCAATTTGCTGCGGATTTCATTAATTTTTGTGCTGTCTATTTCCTCGCCACCATATACCAGGAGTATAGATTTTGTTTTAGAGTCAATGGTCCTTTTCAATAAATAATCATTGGGAATGGTAGATTCCAAATCTACAAAAAGTGTTGCATTTTTGGTGAATGTGTTTTGCTGAACCATGTCATATCCGAAATATATGCTCGGCAGCAATGTAACAATTACAACTGCCCATACCCATCTATTTGCTTTTTTCTCCGCACTCTCGTCGGTCAAATGATGAAAGGGGAATTTTAATAACCTCACAGTCACTAATGTTGCCAAAGCTATAAAAACAGTATTGATTAGAAAAAGATAAAGCGCACCGAAGAAAAATTGAAATTGAAGCGTTGCCAATCCATACCCTGCTGTGCAAAGAGGTGGCATTAGTGCTGTGGCTATAGCCACTCCGGGAATAACATTTCCTTTTTGTTTGCTAGAGGTTGCCACTATGCCTGCAAGTCCTCCGAAAAATGCTATCAGCACATCATAGATGTTTGGAGATGTGCGGGAAAGGATTTCTGAATAAGCATCGCTGATAGGGGAGATGAGGAAAAAAATGGTAGATGTCGTTAAGCCTACCGCTGCCGCTAAAAAATAATTAAATAATGATACTTTTAAAAGGGCAAGGTCATTGATTCCCATGCCAAGTCCTAGTCCCATAATTGGTCCCATCAATGGGGAAATGAGCATGGCGCCAATAATGACCGCCGTTGAGTTTACATTCAGTCCCAGAGAAGCTATAAAGATGGCAAAGATAAGTACCCACAAATTTGTACCACGAAAAACGACACCCTTAGAAATAGTAGCAATTACCTTATCTTGATTTTCTTTTTCATGTTTTAGTTTAAAGTAGTCGAGAATGTTGTCCATAGGTAAAAAGTAGAATTCGGTGCGAAGGTAAGTTTTTAAAGGGACTTTGTCTTCAAAATGGCCTTTGTAATGTTCACTTTGATGATAAGATCGTGTATAGGTAGATGACCTGTTAACTATCAATTTGAAATATAGGGCATTGGTGACAATATTTAGCTCAACCTTGGCAGTATGTCCTGTTATTTTGAAA
>JBBQIF010000467.1:0-1827 GCA_038324665.1 Bacteroidia bacterium | reverse complement strand
GTCCCGGTGGCCTGGTTTTTAATAAGTCTATAGACGAAGGAAAGTCATGGTTAAAGAAAGAAATCTTAATTGATTCAATGCCCGGTGGATGGAATTATAAGATTCCTGGTATTTACCGCGCCAATGGTTTGCCAGTAATAGTATGCGATCTTAGTAAAGGAGAGCACAATGGCACCATTTATGTCAACTGGTCCGACCAGCGGAACGGCAACACTAATACGGATATCTGGTTATCTCAATCAAAGGATGGCGGGCTCACTTGGAGCGCTCCTAAAAAAGTGAATGATGATAATTCAGATAAGCACCAATTTTTAACGTGGATGACAATAGACCAAGTAACCGGAAATTTATATTTTGTATTTTACGACCGCAGAAATTATACTTCAGATTCTACTGATGTCTTTATCGCCACTTCAAAAGATGGTGGTAAAACATTCGTAAACCGCAAGATAAGCCAATTCCCTTTTTTACCTGATGGCAATATCTTCTTTGGAGATTATACTAATATTACAGCCCACAATGGTATAGTGCGGCCAATATGGACGAGGTTAAATAACGGAGAACTAAGTATATGGACAGATTTATCAATATCCCATGATACAATTTTTACCTCTGCCTTACCTACTTTAACAAATGTGCTTGATTTTGAGAATTTTCCTAATCCTGCCAGCCATTATACTTACATATCATTTAAATTGCATGAAAAAGCTATTGTTAACCTGACAATATCTGATATAGAGGGAAAAATTGTTTCGAAAATACTGACAGATGAAAGCAGGGAATATGGAAAATATATTGAGCGTATCGATCTTGATAAACTCAATATTGCCCCGGGTTTGTATTTTCTGAAACTTAGTATTGATAATGAGGTAAAAATAATAAGGCAAATAAAAATATAAACTGTGTTTTGTAATAATTTGGGATTTAATTAAGCAACCTTTATATCATTATTTGAACATAGAGTGATTGATATTTACCCGACAAAGTTTCACCTTATACATTAAAATTGTACCTTTGTTAGGACAACCATGAGTTATAATTTCCTTTTATACGAGAAAGTCGGGAATGTGCTGACCATTACCCTTAACAGACCAGATGTTTTCAATGCATTTAATGATGAACAGAGTTATGAAATGCAGGATGCCCTTAAGGCGGCTAAAAAGGATGAAGAGGTTAGGGTGATTGTGTTGACAGGAGCCGGAAAGGCTTTTTGCAGCGGACAGGACCTGAAAGCAATAGCAGGAGCAGAAAAACGCTCTTTTATTGAATCATTGCACAAACGCTACAATCCCATAATCCGTGAAATGCGCAATATGCCAAAGCCTATTATTTGTAAATTAAATGGTGTGGCAGCAGGTGCAGGTTGCAGCATTGCATTGGCTTCTGATTTTATCATTGCTTCTGAAAATGCGAGTTTGATAGAGGTTTTTATAAATGTCGGTTTGGTTTTAGACAGCGGTTCATCGTTCTTCCTTCCACGATTGGTAGGCAGTGCCAGGGCATTTGAATTAAGTACTATGGGCAATAAAGTAAATGCTAAACAAGCCCTTGAATGGGGTATGATTAATAGGTGCGTTGCTCCGGAATTGCTTGACGAGGAAACACAAAAGATAACAGACTACTATGCCAATGCGCCTACCAAAGCAATTGGCCTGATGAAAAAAATGTTGAACAAATCTTTCAACAGCGACCTGGAAACCATGCTGGAGTATGAGGCTTATTGCCAGGAAACGGCTGGCAGCAGTTCTGATAATAAAGAAGGTGTGGCGGCATTTAATGAAAAGAGAAAACCCCTGTTTACTGGAAAATAACAAAGTAATGCTTTAC
>JBBQIF010000466.1:0-1857 GCA_038324665.1 Bacteroidia bacterium | reverse complement strand
ATTCAGGAAAGATAGTCTCCAAACTATGGTTGTTTAGCGATAGTACACAAGTAGCAAGCAAGGATACCATCAATAAAATATTTACTAAAGCGGGCCTATCAACTATTCAATTAGTAGTTTCTAACAGTATTGGCTGTAGCGATACCATTCGCAAAATGGTAGAATTAAAGAGCGGCCCTGTAACAGATTTCACAACCAATGACAATTCCCAGTGTTTTAATAGCCAGGGTTTCACTTTCAATTACATCCCTAAAACAGGCAATGACAGTGTAATAAGCATTGCATGGTATTTTAATAATGACAGTGTTAAGAATACCAGACAGATCAGCAATTTTAAGTTTCCCAGTAATGGCAAATATCCGGTAAAACTGAAATTGTATTCCAAGTTTGGTTGTGATGGTGAAATAGCAAAAGATATTTTTGTGAACGCCGAACCACTCGCCAAATTTACTGTGCAAACTTTGGATCAATGCTTCAAAGGTCATTCATTCCAAATTACGAACCAATCGACAATCTCAGGCGGAACGCTTAAAACCCATGCTTGGGACTTTGGAGATGCTACCTCCTCGAACCTACAAAACCCACCAAATAAGACGTATGCTGCAATAGGCAATTACCCAGTAACCTACAAAGTAGTTTCGGATTCAGGATGTAGCGATACAGCTTCAGCAGAATTAAAACTTTATCCAAGTGCAATTGTAAATTTGCCAGTAATTCTTGGTGCATGTGTCAACGACAGTGTTGATTTTAAATCATCGGCCTCCATTACTGGTGGTACTATACAATCTTACCAATGGGATTTCGGGGATGGGCTGACAGGTAGTAATGCCAATACGAAACATCTTTACCGGAATGCAGGCACCTATAAAGCGACTATAACAGCGATAACAGACAATAATTGCAGGGACAGTAATGCTGCCAATGTTAAGATTGTAAATAATCCTAAGGCAGACTTCAATTTCTTTCACTATGATAAGGATAACAGTGGCATTCGCTTTCATTTTTATGACCAATCCACCTTGGCGAGTACTTGGAACTGGGCATTTGGTACCTTTGGTTCATCAACAGAAAAGGATCCTTTTTTCACTTTTATAGATACCGGCACAGCAAGGATACGATTGATTGTATCGAACCAGAATATTTGCTATGATACCTTAGATAAAATAATTCCTATATTAGATAAAATCGACTTCTATTTCCCGAACGGGATAAGTGCGAATGGCAATGGCTTGAACGATGGTTTTGGTTTAGACCCAAGTCAATATGATTTTGTGGATGGTTACCGTTTAAGGGTTTACAACCGTTGGGGCGGTATGGTATTCGACAGTGAAAATAAAGCAGAACATTGGTTAATCCCCGATGACCCAAATATACTGCAAGGTATCTATGTTTACAAGGCTCAAATCAGAGATGTTTACAATAAATGGCATGAGATAAGGGGAGTAGTAGAAGTATTGAGGTAATTGTTATTTACAATAGTTTTAGATACTTAAAGTCTTTTATGTCATATTTTTGTCATTTGTAGGTTAATCGAAATTTTCATTCTACTTTTGAATATCAATGGTTAGAAAATTACTCATTCTTTTCACTTTATGTTTTCTATCTAGAGTTTCTTTTAGTCAGGGAACTGCGGGAAAGGATTTTTGGGTGGCTTTTCTTGATGCCGACTTCTATTGCTTTTCACGGTATCCTGGTAAACCTAAACCTCCTGCATGGTCGGAGGATACGCTTGAACTTTATATTACTTCGTCATTTGCAGCTACGGTAAATGTAAGGATAGAAAAAACAGCTTCTAATCCATATTTTGTTAATGCAACCTTCACCCTTACACCGAATGAAACATACTATATACAGGTG
>JBBQIF010000465.1:0-1873 GCA_038324665.1 Bacteroidia bacterium | reverse complement strand
GTCCTGTTATTTTGAAAAGTTCTTTCTTTGCCTTTTTATCGAATTTATTCAGCTAATTTACTACCTTTGCAAGCCTATTTTTATAGACAATATACGTTTAAGTAATTTGAATGAAAAAATACATTAATCTTTTCGATTTATCCCAAAAAGTTGACTACAAAACTGAGGTTCTTTCCGGTCTTACGGTTGCACTCGCCCTTGTACCTGAGGCGGTGGCATTTGCTTTAATTGCGGGCCTATCACCTCTTACCGGTCTGTATGCGGCATTTATGATGGGTTTGATAACATCGATATTTGGTGGTAGGCCGGGAATGATTAGCGGTGCCACTGGAGCTGTTGCAGTTGTATTGGTGACTTTGGCTAAAAGTCACGGTGTTGAATACATTTTTGCAACTGTTGTATTAGCAGGAATAATTCAGATATCAGCTGGATTTTTAAGACTGGGTAAATTAATCAGATTGGTACCTCACCCCGTTATTTTTGGTTTTGTCAATGGTTTAGCCATCATTATTTTTATGTCTCAATTAGCACAGTTTAAGGATGCAGATGGTCATTGGCTTACAGGAACTCCTTTTTATATTTTACTTGGTCTGGTACTGTTAACAATGTTCATCATTTGGGGATTGCCAAAGCTTACTAAGGCTGTTCCTGCTTCGCTAACTGCTATTTTAGTTGTGTTTGGGATTGTTTTCTTTTTTAGGATTGATACCAAAACAGTTGGTGATATTGCTTCTATACAAGGTGGATTTCCGCCCTTTCATATTCCTGACATATTATTCAATTTGGAGACTTTTATTTTGATATTACCCTATGCTGCCATTGTAGCCGGAGTGGGCTTAATAGAGAGCTTATTGACGCTTAATATAGTTGATGAAATTACAGAAACCCGTGGGAGAGGGAATAAGGAGGCTGTTGCACAAGGGGCTGCCAATATTCTTTCAGGATTTTTTTCCGGAATGGGTGGTTGTGCAATGATTGGCCAAAGTTTGATAAACGTATCGAATGGTGCAAGAGCTAGATTGTCGGGTATTGTAGCATCAGTTATGTTACTAGTCTTTGTAATGTTTGGTTCAGGTTTAATTGAGAAAGTGCCAATGGCGGCCTTAACCGGTCTGATGATCATGGTGGCAATAGGCACTTTCGAGTGGGCAAGTTTTAGAATATTCAAAAAATTTCCTAAGTCAGATATTTTTGTGATGGTAATGGTTACATTAGTGACAGTAGTACTTCATAACCTGGCATTGGCAGTAATTATAGGGGTTATCTTCGCTGCATTGGTATTTGCATGGGATAATGCGAAGCGAATAAGGGCAAGGAAGTCTGTTGATGAAAATGGGGTTAAGCATTATGAAATATACGGACCTTTGTTCTTTGGATCGATAGCAATGTTCAATGAAAAGTTTGATGTGCTAAATGACCCTGATGAAGTAATAATAGATTTTGCAGAGAGTAGGGTAGTAGATATGTCTGCTATTGAAGCATTGAATAAAATCACAGAACGCTATCATAAGGTTGGTAAAAAGATTCACTTAAAGCATTTGAGCGCAGATTGCAAAAAGCTTTTGAAAAATGCTGAGGCGGTAATTGATGTTAATATAATTGAAGATCCAACCTATAAAGTTGCGGTGGATTGAAATAGAGTTTGAAAATGTGTTTTTGTTCTTGGTGCAATGCAGATAGTTTGCGCATACTTAATGATTACCTGTTTTGCCTTATTTCCCAAATGGATTTCGAGCAATCAAAAGTTTTTTCCTATTATTGGTATTTTATTATCAGGGGTTTTTAATGTTAGCTCAATGAGGTTCGTTAAGTGTATATTGTCTATGTGCTATCACTATTAAAACTGCCATAATACAAACAGAGATTAGCGAAG
>JBBQIF010000464.1:0-1907 GCA_038324665.1 Bacteroidia bacterium | reverse complement strand
TAATAGATGGCAAACCATATAGTGCAGGTGTATTTGATGCCGAAACATCTGCTGATACCTTAAAGGTATTCAATACTAACTTGAATGCACAATTGTTTGCCGTAAGTATAGAAAAGCATGGTGGTGCTGAAACACCAACTGCTGAAAGAATTATACTAATTTCTGATAAGATTTAAAAGATTCATTTGGAGGGTTTGGTTATAGAATCTGTGGCACTGTATGAAAGAAAGCCTTTCCGCAAAAAATGAATTATAGCCTGATTAGATAAAAAATCGGCAACGTCTTCGGAATTTTTCAGATCATTCTACTAAACTTGCTATAATAGTGTTGAGCAGTATTCTATTATTAACTATTATCTACCACTTTCATATTTTGTTTTTTGCGTTTGCGCCTTAGGTAAAAATAAAACCCACCAAATCCTGTTGAAGCAATAATTCCTATTAACATTATCCCTTTTGAATTTTTTTTCCTTTGGTTAAGGTCAAGTAAAATTTGGTTTTTATATTCAAGTTGGTAAATGTCTGTTTGTTGTCCGAAGCCAAGCGGAACCATATATTTCTTGCGGTAATAAATGGTTACCGTATCACCAATTGTCAAATCATTTACTACTAGACTATAATGAATATTGTTAGTCAACCTGAAATATTCCGGATAATTATCCAGTAAGATATTAGTTTCTTGTTCTATCCCTTTATATGCCGGTTTATTTATAACTTTTGTGATAATTTGATTAAAATCAATTATTGCCCCTCTTTTAACTTCAAGGTCGCTTAATATGTAGCTTAGTTCTATTAAATTTCCTAAGGCTATACAAAGAAACAATATCGTTACGGGGAGCAAAAAATACTTTCGGGCGAATTCATAAAATTGCAGTTTCCCAAAGTCTTTAAAAAATTGCGTGATATATTTCATCAAAGATGTGTTGCGACCTACAAATTGCAGAAATAAAATCCTAAGGTTGCGAATATTCTTAGATTCTTAGGACCCAAACCTATTCCTCTCATAAGCCCAATCCTTTATTTCCTCAAATTTCTTAAATCCTTCAATGGCAGATGGATGCTGTAACACAGATTCCACACTTACTTCCGGAATCAAATCATCGGCAATGCCATTCTTAATAAAGATGAAATTAAATCCGAGGTCGTTGGCACCCACTAATCGGTATCCTTTTTGTTTGGCAAGATTAGTCATGGCGATGGGAGAGGCGCCATGGTAAACAGGGTGCTTGCCCGGATAAAAGTAATCAGGGTCGTAAGGCACCACAATGTCTTCATAGCCAAATTCGTTATGGGTTTCGATAATCACGACTTTGGGTTGCACAACATCAAGCGCTTCCCATACCCAGTAGTCATTGCCGTCAAGGTCAATGGAAAGTAACCCGATTTCACCTGAAAACCCTGCATCTGCAATGATTTGGTTGATGTTTTCGCGTTTTATCATCTCGCATACAAATTTTGGCGCATAACTATGTGGGTGAGGATACTTGCTGTAAAAACGCCTGCCTCTTTCTATGCTCGTCTTATTGCCGTCAATAAACAAACCATGCCAACCGAAATTAAAGGCTAGATTAGCGCTGTTGCTGTTGATGCCATCATCAGAACCAAACTCAATAAAGGTTTTATTGTCCATGCCGATAATCCCAAAAATGAACAAGAGTTTGCCATCTTCTTCAAACTGGGAAAAAACACGAAAACCTGTATCTTTTAATTTGGGAATATTATTATTCCTGCCGCAATCCTGGTAGTAATGAAAAAGCTGCCTTTGACTGATCTGCGTTGAAGGATAAAACCTATTCCTGATCTTGGTGATCTGGAAATATTTCTTCAACATGTTTTTAATTGTTTTTATCATTTTTTTAATACAGCCTTAAAGGAATGAACAATGCGAAAATAGAGATACTGTTCTGT
>JBBQIF010000463.1:0-1918 GCA_038324665.1 Bacteroidia bacterium | reverse complement strand
GCATAATACGCGTGAATTTATCACATAAAAAAAATCAACAACACAAATTAATCCAATACAATAATGAAACAAATTAAACTTTTCTCTTAAATCGCCCTAGTGCTAATCATTTCACTTTCTTCATGCACAATGCAAAAACGTGTTTACACCCGTGGCATTAATATCGGATGGCTAAATCACGGCAGTGGTTCAGACCAAGGTGTTGCAGTACACAATAAGAAAGCTGTAAAGAAACAAACAGGAATTGCAAATTCAGAAAAAACATCTATTAACAATAGGAAGACTGAAGATGCTTTAAACGCTGAATTGAATGAATCTATTAACAGCAGTTCAAGTATGAACGGCATGAAAGTGATGGATGCTGCTAAAAAAGGCAACCAAAATCTTAAATCAATTGCGCCAAAAAACCTAACGCTTAAAGGCAATGTCCTTAATAAAGTACTTGCAAATAGCCCTAATGTGATTTCAAAACCAATTATCAAAGCTGCTGCAAAACACATTGCAAAAAGCAACAAAACAGCAGATGTTCCTGTTGGATTGTTGTATGTACTTTGCTTCTTTATACCATGGCTTGCAGTTGGCTTAGTTACGGATTGGGATTTGACGCCAGTAATAAGTAACTTACTTTGGACACTTTTGTGTGGAATTCCAGGAATAATACATGCAATAGTAGTTGTTTCAAGAGAATCATAGATTGAAGCAAAAGAATTCTAATAAGACTTTCTTAATAATATACCTCAGCGGGTTAATATCAGTGGCAATAATTTTGCTGATATTACCCGCTGATTTTTTTGATACTCGTCAAGCAATTTGCCTTTCGGTATTGTTGCTGGATACCCAATGTTTGGGATGCGGTATTACCAGGGCTATCCAACATCTCCTCCATTTTGACTTTCAAGCAGCATGGTCATTCAACAAACTTTCTTATATCGTTTTACCCGTATTGGCATTTATTTGGTTAAAGGAAATAAGGAGGGTATATTTGAAAGTGAAATCTTGATAAATTATTAGCAACAACTCATAATTGAAAGTGAAAGTGCATAGGAGAACTTATTCCTATGAATTGTGAAATGGAGTAATAAAAGTCAATTCCAACTAAATCCTATAATGAATTAGAATTTTTTCTTAAACTTAGAAATAATACACATTGTATAAATAAAATTTAGAATTCTACTTTGCCTTCTTCAACAACATCTCTATCGTTTTGCAGATTCGGTTGATGCGGGTTTCTTCCTTTTTAGCATCATTTATGGCATTAATATATTCCTTGCGAAGTGTATAGGGCAACATGTCAAAATACTCCGTCAGTTTATTGGTTTCCAGTAATTTTTGAAGGTCGGCAGGCGTATCAATCTCTTCAATGGCCGCTTTAGAAATACCTACTGCTCGACCTGTTAAATTGAGTTGCACGGCCTCTTTTATATAATCTATGAGCACTTTTTCTTTTACTTCCTTTAGCTCCTTAAAATGAATACCCCTGTTATGTGCATTATTTCCTCCTTCGGATAATATTTTTTTTGTGTCCTTCAACTGGGCACCTTGGAAGAATACAAGTGATACATGTTTTTTAAAAGCCCCAAAACCACATACCATACCATTGTGGTAAAAGTTGGGTCCCCATTTCCAATCTTCCGTCATTTGAGGGTCAGCTTTATGGACAATAGTTCTTAATTTAACGCAAATTTCCCTGCTCCACTCCGGCATTGAATTGATATATTCTGATATTTGGTAAGTAGCGTCAGCTTGGTATTTTATTGCCATAAACTTTTAGTTTTGTTTGCTTAAAAAATCCTGATAGGCTATTTTTATGCCTTCTTCTAGTTGCACTTTATGCTGCCATCCCAAACTGTGAAGGTAACCCACGTCCATCAGTTTCCTTGGTGTACCATCAGGTTTTGAAGTATTAAAAGTTAACTCG
>JBBQIF010000462.1:0-1931 GCA_038324665.1 Bacteroidia bacterium | reverse complement strand
ATGGATGCTGCAAAAGGATATGAGACCCATCTGAATGAAGGCGGTAAAATGATGATAACCCTTGCTGGCGCAATGAGTACAGCAGAACTTGGGTTGTCGCTAGCAGAAATGATACGTCAGGACAAGGTAGCCATTATCAGTTGTACAGGAGCGAATCTTGAGGAAGATATTATGAACCTGGTGGCCCATAGCCATTATAAACGAGTGCCAAATTACAGAGATTTAAGTCCTCAAGAGGAGTGGGATTTGCTCGAAAACCATTATAACCGTGTAACGGATACTTGTATTCCTGAAGAAGAGGCTTTCCGTCGGTTACAGAAGCATATTCATCAAATTTGGAAACATGCCGACGATAAAGGAGAGCGATATTTTCCACATGAATTTATGTACAAGATGCTTTTAAGTGGTGTATTGGAACAATATTATGAAATTGACCCGAAAAACAGTTGGATGCTGGCAGCCGCACAAAAGGGAATCCCTATAGTGGTACCGGGTTGGGAAGACAGTACAATGGGCAATATTTTTGCCAGTTATATCATCAAAAATGAACTGAAGGCCAGCACCATGAAAAGTGGTATTGAGTACATGGTGTGGTTAACGGAATGGTACCGAGGCAACAGTGGTGGTAAAGGTGTTGGCTTCTTTCAAATTGGTGGTGGTATAGCCGGTGATTTTCCGATCTGCGTTGTGCCCATGATGTACCAGGATTTAGAGTGGCATGATGTGCCCTTCTGGAGTTATTTCTGCCAAATTTCGGATTCAACGACATCCTATGGTTCATACTCGGGTGCTGTTCCCAACGAAAAAATTACCTGGGGTAAATTAGATATTAGTACGCCAAAATTCATAGTGGAAAGCGATGCGACTATTGTGGCGCCGCTGATGTTTGCCTGGATACTAGGTTGGTAAATTGGCAATATTTCTTTCAAAATTAAAATCGTAGCAATGGAACCAAAAAAGGAAAACGAAGGCAAGGGTTTTGAATACTTTATTACGGATGAACAGATAGCCGCTTATCAAAAATGGACATTGAAAGAAAGATTGGATTGGCTGTGGAATACCACTATTTTAATAAAATCTGCACAAACAGAGGAAGAAAAAAGATTAGTTTATAAAATCAAACACAAACCTATTGGTTTAGATGCTAATTGGGATTAAAGGATTATGTTTTTAAAGGGCGGTAAAAAGATACAATAATTACAAGTTTCAATTATACAACGATGAGGATGTAACCGCCCCCTAAAAACAATCAAACATTTACTTTAACATTTAAAAAATCTACAAAGAACTCCTTTTGTACTTATTTGACAAGAGGAGGGAGGGATACGCTGCAATCTGTCTGGCGGTTTTTTGTATGTTGTTGAATATTAAGGAAATAAAATTAAATTAGAAGGAATAGCCAAAGAAGAAGAAGTAGTGTAAAGATCGATAATATTGTAAATAATACAATAACAGTAAAGTCTATTGCTTTTCCGGAATATTGTCCTTCATTCTTGTTTATATTTCGCAGTGATAATATTGCTAAGAAAAAACCGATAATTGTAAATATGACTGATAGAACAGAAAAGGCTGTAACAAGTCTGAAAAAAAGAAACATTGAAAAGTTCATTGCAAAGGCATAACTAAATAAACTTACTGAATTTACAAAGATCAGAAGTAAAAGTCCTCCGAAAAAGAATATAGCGCCCCATATTGCTTTCTTATCCAAAGGCTTGTGTGTAGTTATATTAATTTTGTCTTTTTCATTTGGTTTTGAAGTTTGAGAAACCAAAGAAAGTTGCAGTTTTGAATAGTATAAATAATGTTGAATTGATCTATGCTTCACTTTCAAACTTACCTCGAGATTTTTTTGCTTAATTGGTAAATCGTCAATTGTAGAATCTGGGATACTTTTTAATAGACTTTTACTGGATATTTTATGCGCTTTATTG
>JBBQIF010000461.1:0-1994 GCA_038324665.1 Bacteroidia bacterium | reverse complement strand
GATGAAAAGCATGTGCCACAGATAAGCCAACACATTGTTCGCTAAATGCAGAATTTCCAAAATTATACAGTTTAAACCCGTACCCGAAAGTTTTATGAGGAATTACGCCTGTTAGGTAAACCTGGTTGATATCCTTTAATGAATAGCGGTTAGTGAATGAAAACCCTATACCCGCTTTCTTTTCCCAAGGCATTAAAGCCTGATGATTGGCTGCGCAAAACAAGTTCTGCACCAACAAATTAATACCACCTGTGCCTAAAGATTCAGCGCCAGCAGGAGGTAAATTGCCAATAGCTTTGATAGATTTACAGCCAAAAAAGAGACTTAATAATAATGTAAGTGTTTTCAGTAACCAAAAATAATTTCTGGTTTTTAATAATTTCCTGAAAGCACATTAAATATTTTTTCAGCGGGATAACCATTTACCTAAAAGCAAATTGTCCTTATTCTTTGCTATTAAAGTATAATTGGATTTAGTATTTTTTACACATTGCAAAGTCACTGTTTTTAGGATTCCAGCCCTTGATATAGTCATGCTAACAGGTAAAACACTGTTCACATTTCTCAATACTTCTTCTATACTTGACCTTATTCTTAAATTGTTTATGGCAATTAATTCATCACCGGCTTGCAAGCCTGCTTCTATTGCTGGGGAATTGGCATCCGTTGATTTAACCAATAATTTCTCCCCCTTTATTTCAGTATTGATGCCTGTAAAATTAATTGCATCCTTTGCTTTGGTCTCAAGGCCGCATTCTAAGGTTGCTAATACCTTGTTCCATTTCTCATAACTTGTTGCATTATTTACGGCCATTACATATTCTTTCATATCAATGGATTTGCCCGCAACTATATCTATCGCACCATAAAATTCCGCATCGGTAAATCCTCTGTTTTGTTTTACATAATAGTTCTGATAAAGATATTTCATCAGGTCGTCTAAATGTTTAGCCCCATTGGAAGCTTTTATGATTTCAAGGTAAAGCAAAGCAGCAACTACTGTGCCCTTAGTATAATAAGAAATATTACTGTTAATGCTATTTTCACTTGGTCTATATTCCTTAATCCATGCGTCGAAAGAAGCTTCATGAAGGGTTTGCACCTTAGCGCCCTCTCTGTTTTGCGTAGCTGAAAAGTCGCCGGCCAAAGCTTCAAAATATTGCTCTCTCGTCCAAAAACCTGCCCTGTACAAGGCCAATTGATCATAATAACTCGTGATACCTTCTGCTACCCATAATAAATTCGTATAATTCTCCTTGTTGTAATCAAAAGGACCTAAAGCCGCAGGACGGATTCTCTTAACATTCCATAAATGGAAATATTCGTGGGCACACAATCCAAGGAAAGAGAGATACTTCTCAGGATCGGAATAGTTGAAACGGGGCATCTGCACTACACAACTATTGGCATGCTCCAAACCTCCACCACCTACTTCCACATGATGAATGACAAAAAGGTATTCTTTACAAGGATGTTCGCCAACTATGTTGGTCATTGTTTCACATATTTTTTGAAGGTCAACAGTAAATTTTTCTTTTGGACAATTATTTAAACCCACCAAGGCAGCGCGGTGTGGTACACCTTTTACTATAAATTTTATTTCTTCGTGATTGCCGATTTCTATGGGGGAATCAACCAATTCATCATAATTGTTAAAACTGAAATGATTAGGTGAAGATAAGTTCAAAGTAGTTGAAATGGCATGCCATTTAGCAGGGTACTTCAGTTCCAGTTCTCCTTTTGCATCTTTGAATTTATCAACATACATCAGGCAACTTGTGAGAATAAAAAATGCACGATCGCTATCAATATAAGAGGTCCTTACGCCAGCTTCGAAACAATAAACAGGGTAATTAATGGTGATGGTTTTGGCACCCTTGGTGTCATTGATTCTCCAGGTACTTTTATCCGTTTTTTCAATGCTCAAATTTTTATTATCTGCCGTAGCGCTCACCTTGTCCACATTGCGTTCAAACTCTCTAATCATATAACTA
>JBBQIF010000460.1:0-2006 GCA_038324665.1 Bacteroidia bacterium | reverse complement strand
AGTGGTAATCCCGTTTCCATAATCATTGTAAGCTCCTCCTGCAGATTTTGCCCAAGCAAAATTACCTGCAGCATCATACTTGGCAATAAACAAATCTGTGCTGCTGGCATTAGTATTGGTTAAAGTGGTGGAACCGAAAATGATGGTAGCGCTGTAAAAAAAGCCTGTTACAAATACATTTCCTGCCTTGTCAGTTGAAATACCGTTGCTTTGATCATTACCAATACCTGTTGCTCCTTTCGCCCAAAGCACATTGCCTGCAGGATCGTATTTCACTATAAAAATATCCATACCACCGGTATTGGATAAAGTTGTGGCGCCAAAAGTAAGTGAAGAACTGCTAAATGTACCTGTTACAAATACATTCCCACTAGTATCCGTGCTAATGCCGGTACCTTGATCAATGGCAGTTCCTCCGGCTGATTTTGCCCATAATATAGTACCTGAAGGGTCGTATTTAATAATGAAAATATCATTTCCACCTGCATTGGTTAAAGTTGTAGTGCCGCAAGTCATGGTGGTACTAACGAAATAGCCTGTTACCAGCACGTTTCCAGATTTGTCCGTGGAAATACTTGTGGCCAAATCAATTGAGGTTCCTCCTGCTGATTTCGCCCATTGCCAGTTAGGGCCAGATGCGGTGCCACTTAACCATAGAAGGGTAAGTATAGAAGTAAAAAGTATTTTTATTTTCATTTTTTGTCGATGATTATTTTGCCTACTCTATCCGGTTTTCGGCTACCCCATATATTAATTCAAAAGCAAAGCTAATCGGAATTATGAGAATTCAATAAAAATTATCTGCTTGGATATTTTAAAAAAGATTGACTGAATCTAAAATATTTTTGCAATAAATGAACAATGACAATAATGTAATTCTGAATCAACCACCTATAATAAACTCTCTGAAATCCCTTCTTTTACTCTCAGTCCGCTTTTTCTCTATATCCCCAAGCATAAAATAACCCAGCAGTTGTTGATCATCATTTAACTTAAAGTAAGCATGCATGATGGGATTAAATGTGCCTGATCCTGTGCTCCAATAGCCAACTGCATTGGGGAACTGGCTCAAAGTTAAATACATGTTCTGCACACCACACGCAATAGCCGCTACATTTTCCATTAGCTTATTCGCATTCTCTGTATCCTTTTGATGGATAATTACAATAACATGCGATACTTGGTTCTTTTGATCCTTAATCTTATCTGCTTTTTTCTGGTTGAATTTGTCAGCAGGTGTTTGCGTAACATATATTTCATAGGCCTTGTCAAGCCACTCTATCATTTTTGGTCCTTTTAAAATGATAAATCGCCAAGGAAAATTTAGCGTGTGATTAGGAGCCCAATTGGCATTTTCAAGAAGTGTTTCAATAATTGTTTCATCGAGTATTTTACCTGAATATTCGTGAGGGTAATGACTTCTTCTTTCCCTTATGATATTGTTAATGTTATTTTCCATTTTTATGAATAAGTGTATGTATAACGACACTGCTTAAAATAATTGCCGTGCCAATATAAAATTGTAAGTTTAAGAATTGGTGTTCATGTAAGATGAAAGCTGCCAGAATAATGCCGTAAACTGGTTCAAGGTTAATGGCTAAATTAGCTGTAAATGCGGATACTTTTTTCATGGCATTAAGGTTCATTACAAAAGCGATATTTGTGCATACTAGTGCTAAAATGGCAATCCATATAAAATCTGCATAAGCCGATGGGATAAATTGTGGGGAAACAGTTGTTGGCCAGATATTGAAGCGCTTTAAAGGCAGTACGGTTTGATAGCCCGGGATAAGCGGTGCAACAACTATTAACAACAAACACAAGAAAAGAAAACCGCCCAATAGCTCTGTAAAAGACATCACTTTGGTGTCGATTTTATTTGTTAAGCGCGAATTGATGGTTGAGAAAAGTGCAGCCACAAAAGTAGAGAATACGCCAACAATAATGGCAAGGGTAAAGTTGCCTCCTTCCTTACTTTGCGAAGGAGAATAATAAGCAATTATGCC
>JBBQIF010000459.1:0-2010 GCA_038324665.1 Bacteroidia bacterium | reverse complement strand
CAGCCGTGGTATCCCCCCTTTAATCTACCTGTCGATAATCCTTTGACCGAAGAAGGGGTAATGCTTGGCCGAATGCTTTTTTACGACCAAATTGTTTCCGGTGACAGTACGCAGAGTTGTGCCACCTGTCATCGACAGAGCAAAGGATTCAGCGATTCCCGTAAAGTAAGTGTAGGGATTACAGGGCAATTAGGTTCAAGAAATGCAATGCCTTTGCATAATTTAATGTGGAACCATCGTTTCTTTTGGGATGGCAGGGCAAATTCCATCAGGGAACAGGTATTGATTCCTATACAAGCACATGATGAAATGAACATGAATCTTTTTACCCTTGTAAAGAAGCTGGAAAGCACGCCACGTTACCGAGAGCAATTTAAAAAAGCATTCAATGTAACGGCAATAGAACCTATTCATATAAGCAAAGCAATAGAACAATTTCTTGTAACTATGATATCCTTTAATGCACCTATGGATAAATTATGGGGACGCACCGATACCCTGAATGTCATTAGTGCTTCCGCCTTAAGGGGATTGAATTTATTTATGACACCTACACAAACAGGCGGCGCCGATTGTTTCCATTGCCACGCTAATATTCCATTTTTTAACATAATTAGCGCTAATGGCGCCATGTCAAACAATGGCCTTGATGCTGTACCTACCGACCAAGGCTTTGGTAAAATTACCGGTCGTTTTGAAGATATTGGTAAATTCAAAATCCCATCTCTTCGCAATATTGCAGTAACTGGCCCTTATATGCATGATGGTCGTTTTGAAACTTTAGATGAAGTACTGGATTTTTATTCGGATAATATCAAATTTACTTCCCCTAACCTAGATATCAATATTGCAACGCATGCAAAACAACTCAGTCTTTCAGGCCAACAAAAAGCAGATATTATTGAATTCCTGAAAGCATTAACTGATACTGCTTATTTGAATAATCCTCAGTTAAAGAGCCCTTTTAATTAGCGACTATTTATTAAGTTTGCTGACTTCGTTCAGCCTGTAAAAAAAAATACGCAGTCTCGAAATTAAGTATGGGGTTAAATAGCCATTATGATTTTTACCACAAAAAGAAAAGTAGTATCAACCCAACGATGATCCTGTACCAGCCAAAAAACTTAAAGCCATGCTTGTTTAAAAAGCCAATGAACCCTTTAATGGCCAATAAGGCAACAATGAAAGCAACTACATTACCGGTAAGAAATAAGGTAATATGCTCACTGCTTTCCATAATCATTTCATAACCTTTAGTATCACCTGAAGGTAAATGCCAGTGCTTTAAAAAAATGGAATAGGTTGTAACAGCCAGCATGGTAGGAACCGCAAGAAAAAAGGAAAATTCAGCAGCTGCTTTACGCGTCAGTTTTTGCTGCATACCCCCTATGATTGAAGCCGCAGAACGACTTACTCCGGGCATCATGGCTAGGCATTGCCAAAATCCGATGGTAACAGCTTTAGGGATGGTGATATCCTTTTCATCCGAGATAGCAGGGTTAAGAAACATTTTATCAATAAACAGCAGTATAATCCCACCTGAAATCATCACTATGGCGATTGGAATAGGTTTTTCAAGTACCTCTTCTATCATATCGTCAAATAAATAACCCAGTACAAGTGCGGGAACTACGGCACAGGCTAATTTGATATAAAATGCAAAATTACTAAAATCAAAGAATTTTTTCCAATAAAATACCACGACGGCCAGTATTGCACCAAACTGTATAGACACTTGGAACATTTTAACAAATTCATCCTTTTCAATACCTAAAAAGGTACTGGTAAAAATCATGTGTGCGGTAGAAGAAACAGGGAGAAATTCTGTAAGCCCTTCAATAATGGCTATGAGGATGGCCTGAAAAATGCTCACTTAACAGAATCTTGGGTGTGGGTGTCGGTATGCTGTTCTTTCGGTGTATAAAGAATAGAAACTACGCCTAAAGCGAAACCGATAATAACGATAATTGGCGCAACTGTAATCTTAATAGGAGCGTCAAATGGCTGACC
>JBBQIF010000458.1:0-2024 GCA_038324665.1 Bacteroidia bacterium | reverse complement strand
AAACAGATTAAAAAAATCTTCCCCCAGGTTTTCCTGTTGCCTGCTATGCCTACTTTTTGGAAAAAATTTACTTTAAACAATTAAGAAGCTTTAAATACAATGTTAAAATAAAAAGTGAGGATTTACAAATTTGGTTACTTTTCCGGCAATATCCCTTCTGTCCGTTTACCCAATTCTATCACTGCTACATTTTTTATTGCTCCTTGATCTATTTCAAACTTTAGCATGGTACGCATGATATGGAAACCATGTCTGCCTGCCGCACCAGGATTCATTACTAGCATATCATTGTGTTGCTTATCGCGCATCACCTTGAGGATATGACTATGCCCACAAATAAAAAGATGAGGGGTATCCGTTTTTAATTCTTGCAGTAATTTGGGATTATAATTTCCGGGATAACCACCTATATGTGTCATCCAAACCTTTACGCCTTCGCATTCAAAACGGTTGTGTAAGGGATAACGCAGGCGCAGTTCCTGCCCATCCACATTGCCCCAGACACTTTTTATGGGTTTACCGGTTTGCTCTGCCATATCGCTGAGGGCAGTATTTCCCCAGTCGCCAGTATGCCATATTTCATCTGCCTCCTTAAAATGTTTAATGATATCTGCTTCAACACAACTATGGTTATCGCCTAATAATAATATTTTTTTCAAAACACAGCAAAATAATTCTTTATTTGTAACATTAAAAAATCTAAATGTTAACCATTATTATTATCGGGATTACTGTACTTATAAGTTTAACAGCCTTTGGGCAGCCCCAATTCTTTGAAAAAGCGAAATTTAATCCTTGGTCTATTGCACATCGCAATGAATGGTGGCGGTGGATAAGCGGCGGATTTGTACATGCCGATTATTTCCATTTGGGTGTGAATATGATTACACTGTATTTTTTTGGTGTCAATATGGAATATTATTTTTCAACTGTATCCGAAGTGAATGGCTTGTTTTTGTTGGCTGCTATGTATTTATTGGCTATACCCGTAAGTAGCTTGTATTCTTATCATAAATACAAAGATGACATTAATTATTCAGCAATAGGCGCTTCAGGAGCAGTCTCCGCTATTTTATTCAGCTCTATCTTATTTGACCCTACTTCTAAGATTTACCTTTATTTTGCTATTGGTATCCCAGCATGGTTGTTTGGCATTCTCTATTTATTTTATTCTTACACAATGAGCAAGAAGCAGGTGGACAATATTGGCCATGATGCACATTTTTTTGGTGCACTATTTGGCATTATCTTTACTATTATCATTAAACCGGATATCCTTTTACTATTCGTGCAGCATTTTACGCATTAGGGGTTATATTCAATTGAGATTTTGAAATTTCCTGAACAGCTTTAATTATAAAAAGCGATAATTCCATTATTTTCGCATCAATCAAAAAATATGTTGACAAAAGAAGATTTAAAGGTTCTCGTAGATTCTTCATTCGCTTTTAGTGGAGATAGCATTGTGCTAGGCACCGCAAAACTTGGCAATGATATACTCGAAAACACCTTGGTGAGGATACCCCTTAAAACATTCAACAGGCATGGACTTATTGCAGGGGCCACCGGTACAGGCAAGACGAAAACGCTGCAGAATATTGCAGAAAAATTATCTTCGTATGGTGTACCTACTCTTTTAATGGATATCAAAGGTGACCTGAGCGGGATTACGCAACCGGGTACAACTAATTCCAAAATCGAAGAACGTCATGCATCCATTGGGCTGCCATGGGGAGCTAAGGGATTCCCTGCTGAATTATTGTCTATTTCTGGTGAAAAAGGCGTGAGGTTGAGGGCCACTATTTCTGAATTCGGACCTGTATTACTTTCTAAAATATTAGAACTGAACGATACGCAAAGTGGAGTATTAAGTTTAATATTCAAATACTGTGATGATAATAAACTACCACTGCTGGATATTAAAGATCTGAGGAAGATTTGCCAGTATATACAGACCGATGAGGGTAAGATTGACGTTCAAAAAAACTATGGACTTGTAAGTTCTACTTCTGTGGGTGCCATAC
>JBBQIF010000457.1:0-2067 GCA_038324665.1 Bacteroidia bacterium | reverse complement strand
TCATGAACAGTTTATTTTTCGAACTGATTGCTGCTCCTGCTTATGAACCGGAAGCACTGGAGATACTTCGCCAAAAGAAAAACAGGATCATTGTGTTAGTAAAACAAGAAATAAAAAACTCTGTCATTTATAAAACATTGTTGAATGGAGTGCTGGCTCAAGAATCAGATTGGAGCACCGAAACAAAGAAAGACTTTAAAGTGGTGACAAATGCTTCTCCTACTGAACAAGAAATTATTGATTTAGAATTTGCGATAAAATCCGTAAAACATTTAAAATCGAATGGAATTGCCATTGTTAAAAACCGACAGTTATTAGGCATGGGATGTGGCCAAACATCGCGTGTAGATGCGCTTGAATTTGCTATTAAAAAAGCGGCAACATTCGGTTTTGACACCCATGGCGCGGTTATCGCATCCGAAGCATTTTTTCCATTCCCTGATTGTGTAGCCATTGCAAATACTGCTGGGATTAAAGCCATAGCACAACCAGGCGGAAGCATCAAAGATCAGGATAGTATTGATGCAGCCAACGATAACGGGCAGGCTATGGTGCTAACAGGTATCAGGCATTTTAAACATTAATGGGAAAAAGTCACTTGATATTTCTTCATGGAGCGCTTGGGTGCAAACAACACTGGGAAAGATTTTTACCTGCATTTGAAAAACATTATGTTGTTCATAACCTAAATTTTCCGAATCATGGTGATTCAAAGGAAAAGCTAACTGATTTTTCCTATCAAACTTTTACATGGTGGTTGAAGACTTATATTGTTAAAAATAATATCACAGATTTCAGCATAATTGGTTATAGCATGGGTGGTTATATTGCACTGAACCTTATTCATGAAGGCATTTCCGGATTTAATTTACTCATTACCCTTGCTACTAAATTAAACTGGGATAAAGAAATAGCCAAGGCAGAATGTGATAAATTGACGATAGAAAACTTGCAACCTATTCAGAATAAACTACAAAATGAACACGTTAACAATTGGCCTAAATTGATTGAAGTGACAAAAGAAGTACTTTTATCGATAGGTGAGACCCCAATCAAAAAAAAGCAGTTTTTATACAATAAAATGCCTGTTATGATGTTATCAGGTAGTAAAGACAAAATGGTAACACAGGATGAAATAACAACTTTCGCGGAGAACACTCCTAATTTCTATCAAGTAACTATTGAAAACCAACCGCATTTATTGGAAAGGATGGACATAAATATATTAAACGATACCTTGCTTCACTTGATTGGCAATACGCATGAAATATCGTATTAAATTGGTTTATCACAATAATTTCATCATTTTTGCAAACTTATCATTCATAAATGTCCAAAGGGCTAACTATTCAAAAAATCAGTAAGAATCTTCTTATTATGGCTATAGTCATTGTAGTCTATTTATTGCTGGCTATGTTATTAACAGGGTTGTTCACTAGGCATGGCGAAAGTGTTAAAGTACCTAATGTGGTAGGTATGTCTGCTGAAAAAGGATTTACATTACTTGATGACCAAGGGCTAGAATTGATCATCATTGATTCTGTTTATCAGGAAGATTTGAAACCGATGACCATTGTTGAACAAGATCCTGCGCCAGACATGAATGTAAAACCGGGACGGTCTATTTATGTTATACTCAATACAGGTATTAAACCAAAGGTAAAAATGCCATTACTCACCAATGGTTCCGCTAATTTGGCGTTTGTACTACTTAAAAATTCAGGACTTAAATTAGGTCGGGTGGATTCTGTTAAAAGTACTTTTGGGAGTGGCTTGGTAATGAGGCAAAAATATAAAGGTAACGATATTCCTGCGAATACATTGATAGAAAAGGGTTCAATTATTGATATTTCCGTGTCAAAAAAAATATCCAACGTCGATTCTAATGCTATCAAGCACATGACCAATGGCGTGTATAGTCCGGGTGATGATGATGAATTGTAAGCAACTCGTCAAAAAATAAGGAAAATGCCATATTTTCTTACTATTTTTGTTTAAGTTTTATGAAAAAGTCCTTGTTTGTTTTCCTTTCCCTTTCTCAAATTATATGGTGTTTTGCTCAGGAAC
>JBBQIF010000456.1:0-2076 GCA_038324665.1 Bacteroidia bacterium | reverse complement strand
GAAGGGCTTGTATTATGCAATGTGGAGGCAGCAGATAGGGGAGCGAAAGGCCGATGTGATAATTGCTTAATGTTCTTTCCGCAATTTATAGCAAAAATTACTTATGAATCGTAATACTAGTATGTATTGGAATCACTTGTCCCTTATGCTGGTAAGTTACTTGGTCTACCTTAACATTTGGATCGTCCTTGTGGCACTCACTCGTACTCTCTACTTTTGATTTTTTTATTGTAAAATCAGATAGGGTATCACTACCAGTATCCCATTTAAATATTAAAGTGCTGTTGTTTAGATAACTTTCGTAATATCCATAATTGCCGCTTTGGGCTCTATCTGTAATATTTTCATTGTCACTATGTGCAGAATATGCAAAGAGTATTTTTTCAAGACGGAAATTATCAGACACATTATTTGCCTTATTGATTCTTGTTACCTCAATACCATTGATCTCCTGCGGCGCAAAGCCTATAAACTGTATGGGAATCATCACAGATTCACCCATTTGGATGTCTTCTGTACAATTTTTTCCTTTTTTACAGCCAAAGAACAGGAATGATACTGAAAAGATGAGCAATATGCCAACTGCCTTAATGGTTAAGTGGTGATTAATCTGTCCCTTAACTTGGATTGATTTTGAATTTTTTTTGGTGTTCATAGTGTAATATTTAATTTAGTAACTTGATATCTTAGTTTTATTCAGCCTCAGCTTCTACAGCTTCTACCTGCGGTACCATACGCTTAAGTAAATTTTCGATGCCGGCTTTAAGGGTAAAAGTTGAAGAAGGGCAACCGCTGCAACTGCCTTTCATAACGACGGTAACAACACCTTCTTTAAAGGATTTAAAACTAATGGCCCCGCCATCCATTTCCACTGCAGGTTTCACATGGTCGTCTAGTAATTTTCTTATTTTAGCTTCTATCTCACCTTCTTCTTCGGTGGACAAGGTTTTATTTAAACTTATAATTTCCTTACCACTTTCAATATAGTTTTTTATAAACTCACGCATCGGTGTAAGATACTCTACCCATGCAACATCTGGTAGTTTGGTAACGGAAACAAAATTATTCATGATGAATACGCCATTGGCAAAAGGGAATTCATTAAAGATGGCCACCGCTAAGGGTGAATTTCCTTCAGCCTTATCCTTGGTCCTGTAATCCGCACTGTCATTTGGCAGTATCATTTTACTGACTACAAATTTCATGCTATCAGGATTCGGAGTAGCTTCGGCATATATGGTTACAAAATCGCTCATTATATTTAATATTTAATCTTACTGCAAAAATAACACCTATTTCACGAAATTCTTATCATAACTCTCGATGAATGTATTAGTTTTCAACATTGAAGGGTCAATAGGCAAGAGAATAGACCTTTATATAAGAAAAATAACATCCAATTGCGACCTAATAGGTGCCTTTCCAGATAACCTGCCTCGTCGCTATGTTAATATAGCCAAATTCATTGTCTTTTTCATAACGAATGATTTGTTCGGTGAGGTATTCAATTTTGTCAAATTTGCAATTAAGCAGCCATGGATTTACTGTTTTCTGAGGTTCGTAAATGCCATAATGCCCGGCTACCGAAAATACGGCATAGCCATATTTAAATGGGGAAATATTTTGGAATGTCCTTTGATTATAAAAAAAGCCACTCGAATCTATTAACCTCATCCCTTCAGCTGATTTTACCGCTGTCACTTCATCTGTCAAGTCAACAAGGGTCATTCTTTTCCTGTTGCTGAATATGCCGGCTTCTGATCCCATGAATATTTTTCCATCAGCCCTAATCTGGACGATATTATTGACATTTAGAAGCGTAATTTTTTTTGCCTTAGTGAAGTTGATGCGTTCTCCTGAAAAACGTTCGATATACATATATTTATCATCCATCACAACTACAAATGAATCAAAAACTTGGGTAATCTTTTTATCTGTTGGGCCGTAAACAAATGCACCTTTTTCATTAATTACTGCATTCTTTCTTGCCAACTTTACAATGCAAAATCCTTGTTCGAACGGCTTAATTTCATTGGCTATTACCTTGCCGGTCATGGTGCCGTTTTCATCAAATAT
>JBBQIF010000455.1:0-2080 GCA_038324665.1 Bacteroidia bacterium | reverse complement strand
CAATCAATGATAGCATCCTTTTCTGATTTCGAAATGGTGGGCACCTCGCCAGTTGTGCCAAGTATTACAAGATAATTAATGCCATTATCAACCTGAAAATTGACTAGTTTTCTCAAACTGTCAAAGTCAACACTGTAATCTTTGTTAAATGGCGTTACCAGTGCAACACCGGTGCCTTTGAATTGTTGTGAAATGCTATTTGCCATGAGGTATTGGTTTAATGTATTTTTTTTAAGTATTTACCGATCTCGATTAAGTAATTTTCACAAGGGTCAGCACCGTTCGGTAGAATCATCAATTCATAAAAGTTAGTGTCTGATGAATCAAGATAAGGGCCAATTCTGAACCGTGATTGTGTAAAGGCTGCAAATATTTTCATCGTTTTATTTTCCGGCAGACAACCATTGATAAAAAGATCAAAAGGTTTTGCCATCAGTTCTTTCAATTCAGCGCTTTTTGGGGCATCAAGAAATGAAAAATCCGCCTTTGAGCACAACCTGTGTATCTCATTAGGTTGCATATCCGGACTCAGTTTTTTAATAGGATGGTAAGCTAGAAAGGTAATTTCCTTGCCGGTTTGCCTAAGCTCATGCCCAAAAGTCTTCAGCTCTTCAATTTCTGATTTAGGCTGAGTGGCATCCCACACTATCAATACCGTTTCAATGATATTGAAGTTTTTAGCCATTCGTTTTGAAGCGGATTGCTTACTTTTTTTGATGAGCGTTTTTAGGTTCAACTAACTTTTATTGGGAAATGCAAAATTAGCTTAAAATACTGACAACTATAATGCTTTATAATTTTGCATTTTTCACCTTTTGTGCAAACCAAGGTATCCATAAGTCTATTTGCGATGCCAGGTAATATGGGAGATTCAGCAAATGGTATTTTGTACCGGCGAGGGTTTCTACTTTTGTAATACTGAATTTTCCAGAAAACAACCGAATAGCCATTTTATGAGGTGCCATATCCATAAACAAATGCAATGATCTTAGTTTTCCGGTTGCACCCGATTTTATCTCAACGGGTATCAGTTTACTATCATGTTTTATTAGGTAATCTACCTCTGCCATAGAGGTTTTCTTTTCGCGTACCCAGAAATTCAAGGTTTCTATTATGCTATTTTGTGCGGCAAGTATTTCCTGTCCTACTATATGTTCAATAATTAGTCCTTCATGCACGGTGTTCAGATTATCTGAAGTGAGTATATCGCCTTGGATACCTGCAAAAAAGTTCAACATTCCTGTATCCAGCACCTGCAACCTTGGCGATTTTTTATGGTCGGGTAGTAAAGGTAGCTTAAGGCCGGTTGCAGGATAAATGAGTTGAATTAACAATGTTTTTTCAAGTATTCTTAAGGCTTCTCCCATTTCTCTTGAACCGTAATTGGAATTGCCAAATCCATGGAATTTGATTCTTTTTCCAGCTTCCGAGAAGGATGCCCTAATGGCCAGCCTTAGTACTTGAACCTGTGAATTATTATCAGCGTATTTTTCTACGTCTTCTGTATAGGAAAGCAAAAGCGATTCGTATATAGGCTTTAATGCCACCAAGTCTCGATTTTCTGCATAATGGCTTACAATTTCAGGCATCCCACCAATGAGGGTGTATTGTTGGAAGAGCTTGAGCAGTTTATCATGGGCAAAACTGGCAATTGGAATTTTTTTCAATTGTTCCAATGCCTCATCCTCATTTATAGCTGCTAAATATTCGGGAAAGGAAACGGGACGTAAAACCATGTATTCAACTCTACCAACCGGGAAACTAATATCCTTGTTGAGAACGGTCTCCAACAGTGATCCTGCAGCGATGACAAATATATCTGGTGCTTGTTCATGAAAATAACGCAACATATTAAGTGCCTCAGGGGCTTCCTGTATCTCATCAATGAATATCAAAGTATTGTGCCGTTTAGAAAGGGTCTTTTTTCTGATGAAAAATATTTCCGCAATTACTGCCTCAATATCTACGTTCTTTGTAAATGGAGATTTATCCCCAGCCTTTTCAAGATTTAGATAAATGTATTGCTCGAAATCTTTAGCAAATTGACCGATTACTGTAGTTTTGCCCACTTGCCTTGCAC
>JBBQIF010000454.1:0-2084 GCA_038324665.1 Bacteroidia bacterium | reverse complement strand
GCTGATGGTAGATAAACGGACCCCGGTCTGCCCAAGGCAATTCTGCGCTTAAATGCGCTATTCTGATAGATTGGAAAATAGACACTATTTGTTTCAAAACCGGGAGCAATTACAATTGTTCTGTATATGCCGGGTGCCAGTGTTTTTTCCAAGAAATAAAGGCCCTGTTCATTCCCATTTATTAGCGTATCCGAACCACCTTTGCGGTTGCTGATGATTATTTTTGCATTTCTTATAGGTTTTAAGTTTGCGTCAACTACCCATGCATAAGATTCAAGTGTGTCTGCGAATTTTTTGTTATAAAACTCAATTATTAATTTCATCTGAGGAGAAAGCGGTGTTGAATGATGAATATTGGAAATAGGACGAATATTAGAAACCGGGGATTCTTTTATTGCTGGCTTTTTCAGGGAAGAACAACCGAATAGCAAGGGTATGCAGCAGATTATAATCAAATGTTTAAGAGTCACACGAAATTTATTCAGGTTTATACTTTCTGGAAGCAAAAGGTAAATGAATTGTTACACGACAATAAGATGTATCGTGGGTGCTAATAAAAAAGTAATTTTTTGAACCATAAATGGAAACTATGGAGAGCCGGGAAGTATTTAACACAAAAGAGGAACCATAAATTGACAAAAGAACACAAAAGTTGATTTCTTAATTTATTAAGAAATCCCATACGCGGTCAAATGTCGCGGATTAAGTCCTTTTAAAGGCTTGCCTTTAAAAATCTTTTGTTTTCTTTTGTTCTTTTGTGGTTAATGGTTTTTAAGGTTTTATTTGAAAATAGATTTTCAAATTGAGACATTATCTATTTTGAAAGGTCAATTAAATCTTGCTCCATCTCCCTATATTTGCTTTTAATGCCAACCATGAAATACAAATATTTTACCTTGCTTGTTTTTATTATCATCGCTATCAATTCAATGTTGGCCCAACAGTTAGATACCCTGAACAAGGCAAGACTCCGCACAGTTATCATTACCGAAACTTCTTTTTATCTTGCAGGGAACGCCTATCTCCAATTTATTTGGTACAAAGGCCATGACCGGGCGAAATTCCATTTTTACAATGACAATAAGGGATATCTGCAAATGGATAAATGCGGTCACGCTTTTAGTGCGTATCAATACAGTCGTAAGGGATATGAGGCATTGCGATGGGCAGGTTTAAGTAAAAAGAAATCTTTAATTTACGGTGGACCTTTGGGCTTGGTTTTGCAAACCCCAATAGAGATTTTTGATGGGTTGTACGAAGGTTATGGTTTTTCGAAAGGGGATATGTTGGCCAATACCTTTGGCAGTGCATTATTCACTGCGCAGCAGGCTATATGGGACGATCAGATTGTAAAAATGAAATTCTCTTATTCACCATCCGGTTATCCTAAATACCATCCTTATTATTTAGGAGCCTCGCCTGTTGAAAGTTTTTTTTTGGATTATAATGCCCATACGTATTGGTTCTCCGCGAATGCTAATAAAATAACAGGGATTAAGAAATTACCCAACTGGATGAATGTGGCAATTGGTTACAGTGCCAATGGCATGATAGGCGAATTTGAAAATCCTTTGTACTACAATTACAAACCAATCCCTCATCTTGAAAGATACAGGCAATGGTTCTTTTCTTTAGACATTGACCTGAGCAAAATTAAAACCAAAAGTAAATTCCTTAAATCGTTGTTGAGGCAGGTAAATTCTCTTAAAATTCCCTTCCCTGCATTGGAGTATAATAGGATAGACAAGTTTCGGTTCAGGCCGTTTTATTTTTAGAGTGAGCGCATCTAATATTTCTATTTACATTTGTAATGAACTGGTCCCTACGAAGGGACCATGCTAAAGCCTGTCCTAATGACACCGCAAAGCAGCCACGAAGTGAATCAGGAGAAAAGGCATTATTCCGACTTCAAGCTGATATGAATGAATATTTACTACATAAAATTAGCTCAATAAGGGAGATCGAGTACATGGTTCGATTCTGGTTGCTTCCTCGAAAAGTCTTAACCCACATTGCAGCTATCCCGAACGAACTTCTTGATTTATAAGGGTTTGTTTGTTGTTGATTTTATTTGGTGGGACTAC
>JBBQIF010000453.1:0-2096 GCA_038324665.1 Bacteroidia bacterium | reverse complement strand
CCCATTGGAAAATCGATGGATTTTGTTGAACCCATAATCACCAGTTGAAACTTTCTGTTGACAATCATACTATGAGGTTGGTCGTTGCTTATTGCACCACCCAAATAGGTTGCATAAATGAGTTTCTTGCCATCTTTACTGTATTTTAGAATGCCACAATCCCGGTTAATATAACCAATCCTTCTGCCACTGTTGCCATTCTCATCTTCACCCCCGGCAAATTTTACCTGGAAAGCCCCGGTGTTAGTTGGAAAACCCACATCAAAAACAGTACCACCGCTATAGGCACAGCCCGAATCATCATAAGTGGCAGTATAGCCAAAATTATCAGCATACGAACCGCTGAAAGTGGAAAATACCAAGGCAGGATCAATCACGATGGCCTTTCTACTATTGCGTTTGGTACTAATTTCAAAGCTGAGCACATTATCCCTTAATTGGTAGGCTGAATTCAGGATTTTCTTCTCCCCACCCTCCTCTTGATACACCAGGGGTCTTAGTTCTGTAACTTTACTAATGGAATTGACAATTTCAAGGTTGCCATCCTTTAAATAAAGGCTGTCTGCACCGCTGTACCTCAATTGGATAAGGGCAGGATTGCCATTGGGTTTTATTATGAAATTGTATTTGATGCTGCCATTATTTTCAAATATTTCAAAATCTATATTGGGGTAAATGTCACTGATATATACTTTCTGGTAATGTTGCACATGACCTCTCCATTTTGAAGGGTCATTTCCAATAAAGTAATTAGCATAATCCTCGAACAGGCTGATGCCTTTGTAAATAGCAGAAGGGTTGTAGCCTAAGAAATCTATCTGCACTGCATGTAAATCAAGTGGCTTTGTAAAATCTTCGTTGTGTTGGGCATGGTCTATTTGTTCACCATTATAAAATAAATAAGTGATTTTACCTTCGGAGAAAAAGAGTTTAGCCCCTTTTAAATCTGATTTAAACTTAACATACGCTGGCCATTGCCCTTGGTTCTCTGTAAAACGAACCTGAGCCAATGCACCTAAACAAAAGCCAAAGTGCAGCAAAAGCAATATGATGTATGTTTTAATGCTCAACAATGTGACATACGAAGATAATCAATTTTCCCGATATAAGTTAGACGAGGTTAAATGGCAAAACGTTGTATTGGTCAATCTTTTTTTTATTAATAATCTACATTCCTTTTTTATATAGCCACACAGCACCTTGTACTTACTTTTATCATATTCATGTAAAAAAAGCAGTTATTGGATATTAATCCAATTTAATTGACAACCTTTGTAAAACCAAGCACATACAATATGAAAAAACAAGTACTAGTTCTATCAATATTCATTATTTTCATAATATCAATATCACCTGCTTTGGCTTCTAGCAATGCATCAAGTTTTAGTATAAGCAAAATAACTTGTACTTCGCTACAACTCAATTGGACAAATGGCACTGGGAATGCGAGGATCATAGTGGGCAAGGAAGGATCGGCACCCAACTGGAGCCCTGTTGATAAAAATGTTTATTCTGCCGCTGCTTATTTCAATCTCAAAGGCAAAAGCGCCAATGTTTACGATACCAATTGCTTTATTGTTTATAATGCGGCAGGCACAAATTACGTAAAGATTGACAGTTTAAAACCATGTACTTCCTATTATTTTACTATCTATGAGCACGATAATAATGGCACTTCTACTATTTATGACCGAAGTACACCTGCACAGACTAATAGTACGACCTTGTGCTTAAATCTGAATTTCGACATCAATGATATTGACAGTTGTGAGTCTAAAAACAAATTCGAATTCACCCATAAATCCACTTCCACTATACCGGGTGTTGCTTACACTTGGGATTTCGGGGATGGGAATACATCTTCAAGTAATCCAGTAACCCATAGTTATAATAATAAATCAGGGGTACTCTATATAAAACTAACCGCAAGTCCTGGCTCAGGATGCCCCAATTCATTAACGCACGGCGTACGCATTTATCCGAAAAAAGTAGGTTTTATTGATTTTTCAAAATATACTGATAACGCACAATGTCTTGGAAGCAATTACTTTGAATATGATATTACCCCTCTTGTCAGCCCAATGCCAAAGTCATTT
>JBBQIF010000452.1:0-2101 GCA_038324665.1 Bacteroidia bacterium | reverse complement strand
CAACATGAACAAAAAGATCGTGATCAAAACCTGAACCAAAAATATTTTTACCTAAAATACCTGCGGCATAGGCTTCTTCAATCGCCTGCTCTAAAATACGGGCAATGTAAAAATATTCACCGCGGATATAGATATAAGAAGTATTGGCACCCAAAGCAAAGCTGGAGAGTATCATGCCCTCAATCAATAAATGTGGATGACGCTCCATTAAATAACGGTCTTTAAATGTGCCTGGTTCGCTTTCATCGGCATTACATACAAGGTATCTTGCAACACCTTCTGGTCTCGCCAAGAAACTCCATTTTAATCCCGTAGGGAAACCAGCACCACCACGACCTCTTAATCCTGATTTTTTAACTTCCTCAAGGACAGCTTCGGCACTTGTATTTTTTAATGTATTTTCCAATACAGAATATCCACCATTTTGTTTATAGACAGGTAACTGGTGAATACCAGTGATATGGTCGTTTTTTAATAGTAATTTTTTACCCATTTCGTTCTAACAATATCTGCTTTGTTTATCCTCCGACTTGAATTTTTGTAATAAGCTATCCACCTTATCTATTGTAAGATTTTCGTGATAATCCGCACCTACCTGCATCATTGGGGCTGTGCCACAACTGCCTAGGCACTCCACTGCTTTTAATGAAAACATGCCATCTTTTGTTGTTTCACCCACTTTTATATGGAGGGTTTTTTCAATATGGTCAATTATATCTTCGGCACCGCATAGCCAGCAACTGCTAGTCCTGCAAACTTCAATAAGACATTTTCCTACAGGTTTCAAATTGAACATACTGTAAAATGATGCTACTTCATATACTTCTATCGGTTGTATTTTTAATATAGAGGCTACATAATCCATAACCGGGGCACTGAGCCAACCTCCGAATTCTGCTTGTGCAATATGTAAAATCGGTATAATGGCAGATTTGTGTTTCCCTTCAGGATAACGCAACATCATCTTATGGATCAATTCTAGGGTTTCCTTATTAAATGATATCTGTTCTGTTGTTGTCATTATTGATAGGTATCTGGTTTACTTTTTTTTGTTTTTATGCATCCAATTCACCCGCTATTACATTCATACTGCTCATGGTTAAAATCGCATCGCTTAATAAGCCTCCGGTAATCATTTCAGGATACGCTTGATAATATATAAAGCATGGTCTGCGAAAATGTAAGCGGAAAGGCGCCCTTCCTCCATCGCTGATAAGGTAAAAACCAAGTTCACCATTACCACCTTCCACACTGTGATAAACTTCGCCTTTGGGAATATCCATTTCACCCATCACAATCTTGAAATGGTAAATCAATGCTTCCATTTTACTGTAAACATCTTCTTTTAATGGAAGGTAAAATTCCGGCACTTCAGCATAGAAATCGCCTTTAGGCATTTTATCCAAAGCCTGACGGATAATTTTTACACTTTCCCACATTTCCTCAATACGCACCATAAAACGGTCGTAGGTATCGCCATTGCCACCGATGGGAATATCAAAGTCGAAATCACCATAGCTACAATAAGGATTTGCCATCCTGACATCATAATCAATCCCTGCTGCTCTTAGGTTAGGGCCGGTAAAGCCATATTCTAAGGCTCTTGCACCGCTTATTGGGCCGCAATCTATTGTGCGGTCCATAAAGATACGGTTGCGCTCTACCAGTTTTTGGAATTCCTTTAAATAAACAGGAAATTCCTGCATAAATTTATCAAGTTTAGCCCAGGCAGTTGGACTAAAATCTCTTTCCATTCCGCCAATCCTACCAATATTAGTAGTTAGGCGTGCTCCACAAACTTCTTCATAGATCTCATATATTTTTTCTCTCATTTGGAAGAAATATAAAAATCCGGTTGTGGCGCCTGTATCTTGTCCGATAATAGTGGTGCAGATAACGTGATCAGAAATTCTGGCCAGCTCCATAATAATAACCCGAAGATATTCTGCGCGTTTTGGCACTTGGCAACCAATTAATTTTTCTACCGTCATGTGCCAGCCCATATTGTTTATAGGCGACGAACAATAGTTCATCCTATCAGTAAGTGGAGCTATCTGGTTATAGGGTCTGTGTTCAGCAATTTTTTCAAAAGCCCTGTGAA
>JBBQIF010000451.1:0-2116 GCA_038324665.1 Bacteroidia bacterium | reverse complement strand
GGGTTCTTTTGAAATATCAATGGAAAAATCTGCTAAAACGCTATCGGCATATACAAAAATCTGGCTATACGCAGGACACAATTTCTTTCCTAAACCTGTAGTATCAGCGCGCCATTTTAACGAATGTTGCCCCATACTTTTAATGACACGGGTATAATTTAAGCTGTTATTGCTGTCTTTTTGGTTATCGAACTCCCAATAGTATTGCGGATAAATGTTTTGTGATTGGAAAATGGCCTTGAAATCGATGGTTTCTCCGACACAAACGATCTGAGGTGTGGCAATCAATTTAACATTGTCATAAGGCAACACGGTGACAGTAATTTTTATCTGGCCTTGGGTAGTATCAGGATAAATGGCAGCGCAATATTTACCAGTATTTGGAATGCTGTCGAACTGGTTGAGGAACACATCGAATTTACCTACTTTATTGTATTGGTGGCCGATGAGATTGGTGTCTTTCTGCGGTGAAAAGAAGCCATCGCCATAACTCCATAACCATTGAGAAGAACCAGTATAGAAAGGGGTGATATTTTTAAATTGTACGGAGTCTCCAACACAAATAATCTTATCTGTTTTTGTTTCAAATTTTGGTCTCGGACCGGGTATGAATACTTTCAATGAAACAGAATCCACACAACCACTTACTGAGGTGACAATCATCCAGATGGTATATTCCCCTGTTTCAAGGTATTCATGTCCTATCTGTTTAGGCAATGCTTTGGTAAAATTAACGGAAGTATTATCTCCCCAGCGTATAGTCCAGCTATTGATGAAATCGCAGGGAGGCAAACCTTTTGCAACACAAGGGTCAATAATATAAGAGGTATCAAATAATTCGAGGATTGTTTTACAGGCCGGTGTTTTAAAATCAACATAGAAGGCGGCTTTGGGTCCTGTAACATAAAGATTCTGACTGAAAGTATCCTTACAGGAATTACTATCTTCTACAGCTACTCTTACAGTATATAATCCCGGTGTTTTATAATAAATGCCGCTTCTGTTTTGTCCTAGTAAAACCAAAGTATCATAACCAATTCGGGCATAAGGGAAATTGCCAAAAGTAGTGGAATCATTTCCTGGGTTATCATCCTGTTTGCTGAAATCCCATTTGGTAATGCCTTCAAAGCCTTTTTTTCCGGCATTCTTTTTCCTTTTTTCCCAATAATTAGTAGGATCCACTGATCCAACTAATTTTTTATCGATGGAATAATATCTGAAATAGGGTTCGGCACTAAAAATATTGTTTTTACAGATCACAGAATCACCAAAATTAGGGTTGCCATAGAAACCTACCACAACAGTAATATATTGATTTAAGCCACAATATAAAGGTGAAAGACTTTCCACATTCCTGAAGATACTGAAAACACCTTTTCTCGGTGGTTTGAACCCATAAGATTTTACCATTTTACCTTTATTGTAAATACTATCTGCAGGTAATAAACTGGAGTCTTTATAATGCAGCAATGTGTAAGTGAGGGGAATATGATAGAAATAAAAGGGGGTATCTATGCCATTGGTATCAATACACCCACGGCTGCCACTGGCATAATTTCCGATGGTGCCTTTATTGTTCCAGATGACATCCAAAATGGAACTGTCATTGAAGTCGTCAATATCCAGGTTAATAGCGGCGAGTTTCTCCCTCAGCTTATGGTAACTATAGCCTGGCAAGGCTTTTGACTTCCATGTATGAACAATAGCTGTAAAGATAGTATCTGTTTTAACCAATTGCTGGTAATCCTTTATTTGTTTATATTTTTCAATGACTATGTAATTCACTTTTTTATTGGGATACCGTTGATTAGATTCTACTTTATGATAGGTTTCTATTACCATACTCACGGTATCCAAAGTAGCATTGTCTATCATGTACCAGGATGATGATGAGGCCAACATATTGGCATCAGGCGATGAATGGGGAATAGTGGTAAAAACAGTGTCTTGGGTACAGGTATTAAAAACTGCCACGGTATCGTGTCGCCCAACGAAAGACAAATCGGCTGAAAGGCGTGGGAAAGTAGCAAAATTAGGATAATAGATAGTGTCCAGGCAATAATTTGAGCCTACCCCATTGCCAATGATCAGTGCTATATTTAATTTTTGTACATTT
>JBBQIF010000450.1:0-2121 GCA_038324665.1 Bacteroidia bacterium | reverse complement strand
AAAAGCTTATTTATTCTTTCAGAATAGTTGATTGCCAGAATTAGTCCTATAATGCCTCCATCGCTCCATCCAACTATGGAGGCTTTTTTAATTTCCAAATAATTCATTAGTTGCAAAACATCAGATGCCATCAGGTTATAGGTAAAGGGCTGATCCGACATTGTGCTTCGTCCATGCCCTCTGCTATCAACTACAATTACTTCATGAGTTTTAGATAGAAGAGGTACTTCAAAGCCCCAGTAATCTGAATTAACCAATCCACCATGTAGCAGAATAACCGGATCTTTTCCTTCTTTATTAAAAACTGCATAATACATTTTAATATCATTCACACTTGCAAGTCCGCTTTCATCAGCAGGTGGCGTCGGCGGCGCTTCCGGAAGCGTTTTCCAAAGAGATACAGCAGGCTTGTTAGTCGCACAACCAGCTATTAATATTATTGTCAGAACCATTAATATCTGTTTCATTATTATGTTTTTTCTATTTTAATAGACATGTTTAGAATAAAGTGAAAGAGTCTTAAATTCATCTCCCCGTACAGCTTATCGTTATCATGAAATTTATACTTCCTACTCATTAAATATTACAACTACTTTTTATAAACATGCACGGATGCTTGCTCCATTGAAAGCCAAGGTGTGCTTGACTTCAGGCTGATCCTCACTCTTGTGCCAAGATGTATGGTTACTAAACTTCATCATAAACCTCGTCTTTGTCTAAGAAGCCAAATTCTTCAATTTGTGGTAAAATTTTATTAGCAAGTTTTTCATTTGCTTTGCTTAATTCTTTTAGTTCGTCTGTTGCCAGATTATGCCCTGTCAAGCAGCGTCTGATTTGGTACCAACCTGCATCCCATGTTTCAATTTTCCATTTGTTCGTTGCCATTTGATTCAGACTTGCAAAATAAATTTTGTAGATCGTTGTGGCTTTATCCATTACTTCTTTTGCCGCATTAGATAAGTCATGTTTTGTTAGCCAATCCGCAACAAATCTATTTTCATCATTTACTATTTGGAGCTTGAAACCAGAATCATTAATATCCCAACGTTTTATTTCCTCAATTCTAAAAGGAAAGAAGTTATTTTTTATCTGATATCTGTTTTGTAAGTATGTTACATTATGTAATGCTGTTGTTTCATTTGATGATGAAAATAAACTCCAAACGATGCAATCATTTATGAACTCTTGACTTGGTGCGGTATGCGGGATTAAGAATTGATTTCTATCATTTAGCCAAGTTTGTTTTGGTATTTTTCTAACTGCATGAAGTATCAATGACTTTTCAAAGTTTTCCTCAATGACGGTAAATGCGCCTGCACTTACACTTGGTGAAGAAAGTATAACTACATAGTTTGAATTTTGAAAATCATTCCCTTTACTACAAATAGAAGCTAAAAAATCTGGCCTGGCTCTGTGTCTTGTATCGATATTGCTATCTCTAATGGTTATACCGTTGCTTAAGGGTGGCAAAATATACTCATTGGAATTTTGAGGTCTCGGAAACCAATTATTTAAAACATCTTTCTTTTCAATAAGCTGTAAATGTTTAACTCCTATTGTTCCTGCTTCTTCGTTGGAAATGTCAATCTTCACAGATTTACTTTCACCTTGCTTCGATAAATTCCAAATTAAAAAACCGATTGGATATTTCCCTTTAACTCCGTGAAAAGTGGTTGATTTGAACAAAAATCCTTTTTCATATTTATAATTGAAAAACTTATCTCTGTAATCAATACTATCAGGTGCATTCAGATATTTCAATTTAGAAAACATACCTAAGTATGTTTTTTTGGGGAGCTCGTGAACAATGCGAAACATGAATTGCGCAAATAGTTCACGTTTTACATGACCTGCATTTTCATTGTCCATTGCAATTTCAACTTTTGTATCACTTACCCCCTTTTTGGATTCACCTTTTGCACCTCCAACCTGTGCTGTTGCAAAAGGGGGATTGATATAAACTAACCAGGTAATAGCGGGGTCTGCTAATTCATCTCTTAGCTTTTTTGGTAGCTTCCAGTTGGGTTCAAACGGTAAAATTGCTTTATTAAAAACATATTCAACATCATCATTCAAATAATCATATTGAAAACAAGTTGCGTTTGGGAATACCTTTTTTAA
>JBBQIF010000449.1:0-2161 GCA_038324665.1 Bacteroidia bacterium | reverse complement strand
TACTTCTTCATTTAAATACAGGACAGATTGCGATAATTATATGGTAGCAGTCCTAGCTGATGATGAGATTGGTGTATGCAAACCTCAAGAGTTCAATAAATTTACGGATGATGCATCTTCAACTACTATGGATTTCACTATCTCCCCTAGAAAAATAAATGAGGGTGTTCAATTTTCTGATTTCTTAAAAGATTAGGCAGTAAAGATTTATTAATTTGAATAAAGGGCGATTTATATTGATCATATTGTTTGCTATCCAACAAGCGATAGCAGCGCAAACGATGTTGCCGGTATGCGAAAATGGCCAATGGGGATTTATTAATCCTGAAGGAGGCTATATCCACCAACCGGCTTATGATGCCTATTTTATAGCAACTAATTTTGAAGGTGCAGATGTTTACTATGTAAAATCAAATGGCCATATATATATTCTCTCGCCCAATGGTACAAAGATGGAATCACTTGGCAGGTTTTCCGGAGATGTTGTGTCTATAATCAAGAACCGTTTTATTATTACAAAAGCCAACCAATTTATCAGTCTTTATGATATTGATGGTAGACAAATACTCAAAGATTCATTTCAGGATATAAAACCTACGCGTGGTGATTATTTTATCGTTCAGAAAAAGAAATTATTTAATATAAGCAATGCCAATGGAGAATTATTACTGAAAGAGTATCATAAGCAAATACAGGTATTCGATCATTACTTTTATATTTCCGACCGCGATTCTTCATGGTTCATTGACACATTGGGGCTGAAAATTTCCAACACTTTGAAAGGTGAATACATCGCTGCAGATAAATGGGGCAGTCAAGAACTATCATACCTTACTTTCAAAGGTCAATTTATATTAATGCTGCCGGAAGATGGCTTACTCAAACCATTTTACTTTTTAAAGGCTACTTTCCTCAACAATAATTATATTGTATATGATGATTCGATTAAGAGATCAATAGTCCATAGTATGCCATTAGATCAAAACAGGTATTTTGAAAATACGAACTTCATGGATTTACCTTGCACAAAGAGCTTGGCTGCTTTCAGAGATAACAAATCTTATTTTTATGATACCCTTTTCAGATTAACAGATTCGCTGCCATACACATCACTTGAATGTGCCGAAGGTATGCTTTTGACCTACGATAGCAATTCGTTTGTTGGCTTTGCTTCACTTGAAGGCAAGAATATATTATCCCCTCAATATGACTATATAGGCTATTTTTTTAATGGTCTTGCAATTTTTCAGACTCCTGATAGCGCCACCTATGGTGTGATTAGCAAAACAGGTAAGATTATACTTAAGAATATTTATGACCATATTGAACTGGATAGTCTATTGATTATTTGCAGGCAAAGGCAAGGTAAATTTTTATTTGAACTTGATGGCAATAACAAAATAATTGGTTCTGCGCATTTCAACAAAGTGAATGTCTTAAACACCAAAAAACTTAATTCAGATTTTAGATCCGACAGGAAGAGAAAGGCTACTCCGGGTGGGAGGAATTGTGTAGGTTGTAATTGGTATATCGTGCCAGCAACTAAACTATACGGTTTGAAAAACGACGACAATACAATTGCCATCCCACCGATGTTCACTGGTTATACCCGTATTGGTCAATCTTCCTATTTCCTGGTATGGCGAAAGGGAGCATCTGGATTTTCACCTGATGGCAGTATAGAGCTGAATGGTTTCCTTTATGGAATTGTTGATTATACTGTAAAAAAAATGGCCGTGCGAGTGCTTTATTCCTTTATCGACACACATGCCATTACAAGAAACAGGGGTCTAATTAAGGTAAGGTTGTGTTCTCGCAGCAGAAGAAATGAATTGATGCTTTCTCCAGATAAAATCATCCCAATGCCTTATGCTTATCTATTCTCTTTAAGCAATGGATATTTTATTGGGGTGAAAGGGGGGAGAGTTAATTTTGACCGAGAGGGTGCCAGCACTTATGGTACTGCAAAGGAATTTGTGAGCCAAATAACCCTTGAAAACTATGGAACAATTTTACCTAATAATCGCATCAATGACCGATATGCCAATATTTCTAGAGGACAATTTTTTATTCTGGATGATTTTGGAGAACCCGTAATCCATACTTTATCATCCAATATTAAGAGAGAAAGGAACAACGGACTTATTTTTGTAAAAGATGG
>JBBQIF010000448.1:0-2176 GCA_038324665.1 Bacteroidia bacterium | reverse complement strand
TGCACCACCAATTAAATTTCTGACATTAGTGAAACCGTTTTGCCGCATAAAGGCTTGTGCAGCTGCACTCCTTGCACCCGATTTGCAATGAATAATGACTTCCTCATCTTTTAAATTATCAAGGTCGTCTATCTTTCCTTGCAGATCGCCTAATGGAATAAGTGTACCGCCGATGTTGAATTCATCAAATTCCCATTGTTCTCTTACATCAATCAGGTTAAGTTTTTCGCCATTGCCGATGCGTTGTTTTAATTCTTCTGCTGTTATATCCGCCATTTTTTTATTCTGTTTTAATGTATTTTTGAATTGTCTGATCATTGTTTTCATCTTTAAGCGTTATGGTATAAACACCTGAAGCCAATGATGAAATATCGATTTGAGTAATATTTTCACTAAGTATTTTAAGTACTATTTTCCCTGTCATATCAAACATTGCAATTTCTGTAATATTGCTTTTGGCTTGAATATTTAACTTTTCAGAACCATTGCCGGGATTAGGATATATCTTTATTTTATTTTGGGAAACATTTTTAATTGACCCAGGTAAATTTGACTTTATTTTTCCGCCTAAAATGGGTCGCATCATGGGGGTGCCAGTGATGCTTGCACTTACTTTGTCCCAATACCCCAAAAGGTTGAAGAAAAGGTTTGGGTTCCTGTAATTGCTCTGCTTGTTATAATGATAATTATTGTCGAATCCTACATTTAAAATAAAGTTGGAGGTTTGTTGCCAACCTATATAAAAATTGCCTTTTGGCAATAAAATAGCTGTGTCGAACACATAGTCAATGAATCCATTAATCGTTTTGCTATAAGTAGGAGTGGGTATTGCAACCGATCTTAAGATTACATCATTTGTGGTATTTGAGGCTGGCGGTTCACTTATTTTTTGCCATACCATTAGGTTGAATGTTTTGGAAGAAACATCAGCAACGGACTGATTGAAGAAGATAGAAACCCCTCTAAGAGTATCTGCCTTAAAAGTCTGGAATTTCATGGCGGAATAACCAAGCCCGGCCGGTAATGAGGCATAATCCAACCCATAACCACCTTCTGCTGAACCATCGTCATAGGCCAAATAATTTTTAAATTGAATGGTTTTAGTGTATTCGTTATTAGCAAGGTTATTACCATCATATTTTCCCGGTAAATTATCCTGTGTAGGGTTAGGATCGATCTTGAATTTAAAATTGACTTTGGGTTGTTTACCCGATAAAGTGTCCAGTTTCAATTGCGGTACAAATCGCTCAGAATTCTCACTAAGTCCATTGATATTCCTGCCGGTTGTAACTGTTTGTGTTTCGATCACCTTATTGTATTGGTTGGTTACCTGCATGGAATAATTGTAATTGACGCCAGCTACATTGTTATTCTTCAAATTAAAGTAGTTACTATCAGTAAGATTAAAAGCAGGATTGGCTTTGAAATGGTCATATGGCATGGTTTCATACCATCTGAGTGGACCAATCGGAATTGCATTTATCGCAACATCGGCTATATCTGTATCATGCATATTTCTATTGCTATTAAATCTTATATAATCCAAATGCCATTGATTCATATTACCAGTATTTTTGGTGTAATTGATGAATACAAACCTGAATCCATTATACAGATAAGCTACGTTTTTAATCCCTATCATTACTTGTTTAAATGGCTTTAATTTACTGCCGGTTACCTTCCAAACTGTTCTGGAAAAACCACCACTATCAATAAATTTTAAGACCAGAGAATCAGAACCATCCGATATATCGCCTAAACCCTGAGGTTGGTAAAAAAAGCTTAAATAAATGGAATCTTTTATTATGTAGGGGATGGTGGTAATACCACTGATGTATGTTTTTAAATTGAATGGTTTGGAACTCAGCAGGTCGCTTGGCCCATTTGTATTGCCACTTAAAGGATTGTAAGGGGTGCCGGTGAAATCAAGGTTGTCAAAAGTGGCAACACCATAACTAGGCGGCGAAACAGGAAAATGGGAATTAATATATACATTGCTGTCCTTCCATTTGCTTTTATCAGGGTAGATAGAAGTGCTTGTAAAATCTTCAAAAAATGGAAGTTTTAACGTATCGCCTGAAGAGCGTTTTGCATCTGCGTAATGATTTTTAACCTGGAATAAAGCAGCGTTGGATCTTAAAGGGGTAATTATTGGTTCCTGAGCAAAACACCATAT
>JBBQIF010000447.1:0-2192 GCA_038324665.1 Bacteroidia bacterium | reverse complement strand
GCCAGTTTGCCAAATCACCAATGGGAACTGCTCGTCTAATTGACCATCCAATATCTCATCGCAAACTGAGCAGATTAAATCACATTTTGTAAGGGATAGAACGCCTAGTTTATTGTTCGTAATAGCAGCCGCTTTTTTCAGAATAGCGAAGGCCCTAATAATCTCAATCGGCATTTTTTGAGTACCGATTTTGAAATTTTGTACTGAGCGTTGCGTTTGAGCTCCCCAATAAACATTGGCAGGTACTTTCACTTCGCCCATGGTATCGCGTTCTATTCTGAAATCTTTAGCTGTTGCTGACATTTTATATGATATATTTTTTGCAAAAGTACAAAGAATTTAGGCAATTTGTCCTATAAACAGGCGTGATATTTTTTCAAGCAATCTCTTGGTTTGTTCTTAAATATCTTGAATAGGTATTATTTGTAAGCGATTATGGAATGTTTTAACGATTATTGCAAAAACGCAATTATTCGGATTGTAACCTAATTCAATTAATGGCGTTTTAAACTTATTAATCATGAAATATTTCAGTGCTATTTTTGTAATGTCTTTATTGCTGTTCTCATGCATGAAGAAAAAAACCGTAGATTTTAATGTAAAACCGCCTGAAGATATACGGGATAAAGGAGCGGGCCTATACCTGCCTGTGTACATGGGAAGTCATTGGTTGTATAACCGCTATCAGTTAGTTGGTCAACAAAAGATCAGTTTGGGAAAACAAACCACAAGGTATGATTCTATCCCTGATTATTTTTTTCAATTCGATAATGATAACAAGTTCATTTCTTATGGGTATTGGTATAGAGATGGAATAAACGTGGTCCTCTCTGGAGGCGGTAATTTACTTTTTACAGATCGATACCTGGATTCTGCACATGGCAGAGCCTATACACTTAATAGGGGCAATGGAGTTGATTTTTCACTCTATGGCGGCGCAGATACATTGCAAACAAAGTTTGGTTCTGTTCGCTGCATTAAGACAGGCGGCACTTCAGGAAACTACAGATGGTTTAGGCATTTTGGATTCGGGATAGGTGTGGTAAGGGAAGAGGAATATGAGGTGAATAATAAGAACGATACTACCCAGCATTATTTGCTTGAATTGGAGAGTTATAAGATTAATAAATAATCATACTTTTTTTCCGCATCCTTTTCGTTCTATTTGCCAAAGGTGCTAACCATTGTGATCATAATGTTGATGAAATCTAAAAGTATAATTTATACGTGCTATAAAGTCAACTCAATCATTACTTCAAAAGTGTAACATTTACTCTTTGATTCAATTTTGCGCCTTCATTAGTTACATAATCTATCATAATCAAATATACGCCTTCCTGTGCATTGCCACCAGTCCATGCTTCCTTGTCTGAACCTCTGAATACTTCTTGTCCCCAACGGTTGTAAACCGTGAAATTATACTTCTCTATTCCAAAGCAAGTGACATCAAATACATCATTAACCAAATCATCATTAGGACTAAAGGCAGTCGGGACAAATATTGTTGGAATGTAAGGAATACATAACTCATTACTATGCGATAAAAGCGAAGGCTGAGAACCCTCATAAGCCTCAATGCGATAACAGGCTTGTAGTTCAGTTTTGTTTAAAAATTGGTTATCGTTGTATGGAGCGCTATTTTTTTCACTATTAATCATTGACCAATTACCATTAATCAATTTCTGAATTTTATATGTAATATCTGTGCCTTTCCATTGCTGATAAGGTGAAAAGAAGATAATAGAAGCTTCATTATTGCCTATTAGATTGCCTTGTAAGAACATTGGTTTACCTATTCGACCGGTGCTACTTTGATTGCCGCAACTATCTATTCCGGCAATGGTATAAATAACATCTTTTAAATATGGAGTAGCTTCATTAAAGAAAGTATCTTTTGTTTGAGATAGTGGAATGCCATCTTTGTATAACTGATAATTCACTGCTCCATCCTGTTTATTCCAATAGATTAAAGCATTCTTGTTTTCAACTGAAGAATTGAAGACATGCAAAGTATCTGATTTTGTAAGGCCTTTAGAAATATTAAAAACAACTGAGTCTGTTTGAGTGACACAGCCAGTGAAGCCACTTAATCTTTGCACGGCTCTATAAACACCAGCCTTATAGAAAGTGTGTGTAAAATTTGGATTGGTTATATTGTGCCATAATTTATCATCCGAGAAATAGTAGTCCTT
>JBBQIF010000446.1:0-2203 GCA_038324665.1 Bacteroidia bacterium | reverse complement strand
AATATTTAAATTTTGTAATTTCGTCTCAAAAATGGTTTTAGTTATTACAATAGATGCCTTGGCATCTCCCATTATGTATCTGATTCTTTCTTCTGGATATAATGGATCTATAGGAATGTAGGCAGCACCTGCTTTTAAAACACCAAGAATAGCTACAATCATTTCAGGACTACGTTCAATACAAATAGGAACGAGTTGTTCTTCCTTAACACCTTTGTATTTTAAATAATGCGCCAATTGATTTACTCTTTCATTAAGTTGTCGGTAAGTCAATATATTTTCTTCAAAAACAACTGAGATATTGTCGGGAGCTTTTGCAACCTGATCTTCAAACAATCTGATAATGTTTTTGTAACGCGGAGATTCAACTTTCGTGTCATTAAATTTAATAAGCAATTGATACTCCTCTTGCTTTGAAAGCATTGCTAAAGCTCTTATCTTTTCCTCGGGTTGTTTTAAAACGGAAGAAAGCAATATTTTTAAATGCTCTATCATCCGTTGGATAGTGTGTTTAGTAAATAATTCTGTACTGTATTCAATTGATCCTTGTATTCCCTGCGATGATTCTCTGATGTCACAAATTATATCTAATTGCGAGGTGAAATGTTCCAATTTTTCAATCGACACTCTCGTATCTCCGAGACTCAATTCAGGGATTTCCGGAGTATTTATCATTGTGAGCAAAACCTGAAAAAGTGGATTTCTACCAATTGACCTTTCGTTGTCAACAGTCTCCACTATTTTTTCAAATGGTATATCCTGATTTTCGTAAGCCTCTAGTGTAGTGGCTTTTACTTGTTGCAACAGTTGGATGAATGAATCATTGGGATTAATTTTATCACGTAAAGCAAGCGTATTAACAAAAAAACCAATAAGATCTTCCAATTCTAATTGCTCACGCCTTGCGAAAGATGTTCCTACACATATATCCCTTTGCCCTGTGTATCGATGTAACATTATTTTAAAAACAGCCAAAAAGGTTATAAATAAAGTTGTACCCTCTTTTTGACTTAACTTTCTAAGTTTGTGACTTTTTTCTGTATCAATAGTGAAATAAATTTTACTTCCTTTTGTGCTTCGAACTTGGGGACGTACATAATCTTTAGGCAATTCAAGAGTTTCCAGTCCTTCCAATTTATCTTTCCAGTATTTCAATTTGGTATTTAAAATCTCTCCATTTAGGTGACTTCGCTGCCAGTTTGCGTAGTCTGCATACTGTATTCCTAAAGGAACTAAATTATCTGAACGCTTTTCTATATAAGCAGTATAAAATTCTAATACTTCCTTTACAAGTATTGAGGTTGACCATGCATCTGAAGCTATATGATGCATAGTGACAACTAATACATGATCTTCAGTATCTATGTTAATCAAAGACGCCCTAAGCATGTAATCCTGTGAGAGGTTGAATGGCTTTATTAACAATTCCCGGATAAAATTCTGTAATCCCTCCGGCTCATTTTTATAAACCAAACCATCCAAAATATCCAAATGCCATTGATCTATGTCTTTAATATGTTGAAAGCCTGTCCCATCTTCTTCGAGAATAACGGTACGGAGTATTTCATGACGATTGATAATACTTTGTAGCGCATGGTCTAATGCTTCAACCTTCAATCTACCGTTTAATCTTAAAACCGTAGGCAAATGATATTGAACACTACCCTCTAACTGGTGTATAAACCATAAACGTTCCTGGGCATAAGAAAGAGGAATTCTTTTTACTGTGCTCCTATCAACTTTTTGAATAGGTTCGACATTAGCTTTATACTCCTTATTGTCAAAATTTTTGAAATAATGAACCAGAAATGGTTTGTTGGTCTTCAATTCATCCAAAAGAGATTTATCAATTTGCCTTCCCTTTTGTACATGCACAGATAATTCATCTTCTAAAAATGAAATATTGACTCCCCGGTCATTTGCCTTTTCTAACAATCGAATAATTTTTGAAAGACTAAACTCAGACATATTATGACTCACTGTTAAAATTTTAGAGTTTTATTGTATCGTAATTTTCGAATTCAGGCTGATGATCATTTTGAATTACCTTAATATAATTAGCTAATTCTTCAATAGTATGTAATTCGTATAATACCCTGACGGTGAGTTCAACCTTCAACTCCCTTCTAATGAAAGATATCATTCGCATTACCATTAAGGAGTGGCCACCCAATTCAAAGAAATTATCGTGAACGCCAATCCT
>JBBQIF010000445.1:0-2206 GCA_038324665.1 Bacteroidia bacterium | reverse complement strand
CGCGTTCCCACTGAACTTCTGCCCTTCTATCAACAAGTCGTTACGCCCGCTGAATTCAGCATTGATGCCCATTTCTTTCAAAACCTCAATAATTGGTATGGTGAAAAACTTAAAATCTATCTTAATATCGCTGCCTTCCTTTGCGTTGCTTATAAAGGTAAAATTGATATTGCCCAAGTCGTGAAACACTGCCCCACCGCCGGAAAGCCTCCTTACCACATTCACTTTATTGGCTTGCACATGCTCAATATTTATTTCGGCCAATGTATTCTGATGTTTACCAACAATAATGGCATTCTCATTGCGCCATAGGGTAAAGATGTCCTCGTCAAAATTTTTCAGTAAGTATTCTTCTGCAGCAAGGTTAAAGTAAGGATCAGTAACTGAATTTTTAATGATGAGCATGGGGTGGCAAAATTAATGGGAAATGGTCAATTGGCAATATGCAATTGGCAAAGATTGGGCTTAGCATTGCTTTTCACCTAAATTTAATAAATTTTGTTAACGCATGAAATTGTTGACAAAGCCTAAATTAAGTGGCTGGCATCATGGTACTCAGGCTCTGAATTGCCAATTGCTTATTGCCAATTGGAATTTGGTTTTAAAAAAGACAAAGAAAACCTTATTTTTGCCACAACATGATGCATTTTGAATTATCGGAAGAACATTTAGCCGTGCAGCAGGCTGCAAGGGACTTCGCGCAAACAGAACTATTACCCGGTGTAATAGAACGTGATAACGAACAGAGATTTCCTGCCGAACAAATAAAAAAACTGGGCGAGCTCGGTTTTTTAGGCATGATGGTTGACCCCAAATACGGTGGAAGTGGAATGGATACCATTAGCTACGTATTGGCAATGGAAGAGATTAGCAAAGTGGATGCCTCTGCCTCAGTTGTTATTTCTGTTAATAACTCATTGGTTTGTTGGGGACTGGAAAACTTTGCTAGTGAAGAACAAAAAATGAAATACCTGGTGCCATTAGCCAAAGGAACGGTACATGGTGCTTTTTGTTTAAGCGAACCTGAAGCTGGCAGTGATGCCACTTCTCAGAGGACAACCGCAGTGGATATGGGCGATTATTACTTAGTAAATGGTACCAAAAACTGGATTACAAATGGTGCAACTGCATCAACCTACATTGTAATGGCCCAAACTAACGTTGAAGCCGGTCACAGAGGTATCAATGCGCTTATAATGACCAAAGATATGGAGGGTTTTGTGGTAGGTAAAAAAGAAGATAAAATGGGAATCCGCGGCAGTGATACACATTCCTTAATGTTTACAGATGTTAAAGTGCCTAAAGCCAACAGGATTGGTGAAGAAGGCTTTGGATTTAAATTCGCCATGAAAACATTGACCGGTGGTAGAATAGGCATTGCCTCTCAGGCCTTGGGTATCGCCAGTGGTGCTTATGAACTATCGCTTAAGTACGCTAAAGAAAGAAAGGCATTTGGTACAGAAATCATGAACCACCAAGCCATACAATTTAAACTGGCCGATATGGCAACCGAAATAGAAGCTGCAAGGATGTTGTGTTTTAAAGCCGCCTGGCTGAAAGACCAGCACCTGGATTACGGCAGAGCTAGCAGTATGGCTAAGTTATTCTCAAGTGAAGTAGCAATGAGGCATACCGTAGAAGCTGTGCAGATACATGGTGGCTATGGTTATGTAAAAGAATACCATGTGGAGCGTTTAATGCGCGATGCCAAGATTACACAGATTTATGAGGGAACTAGTGAGGTGCAAAGGGTGGTGATTTCCAGGGATATTTTGAAATAATAATGTTAAATATTTTGAAGAAAGCCCTGAAGAAATTCGGGGTTTTTTTATTTATTATTTAGCCGAAATTATTCAATTGCATTGCTAGATGTAATACTAACCGTATGAATTGCTATCATGCAATATCATTTTCTAAATTTGAATAAAAAATAAAAAGGACGTTCAATTTATTTCAGAATAAAACCGACATTTGTAAGATGAAACCTAGAATCCTGATAATTATATTTATAATACTTCTCTCATGTACCTTTATACTAACTGGCTGTAAAAAGAAGAAAGAAGAACCTGAAATCAAGGACTGCGTAAAAAATAACTACGGGATTATTAGAATTTACTTTGGCTCTACTACCGAAAGACATAGTATTCTAATAACCTATAAAAACCTTGCAGCAAGGGAAAAAATCGTTCAAACTGGGAACGAGAGT
>JBBQIF010000444.1:0-2236 GCA_038324665.1 Bacteroidia bacterium | reverse complement strand
AGTAATACATTCACAGTAAGCGGTATTTTTAAGGATATCAGCGGACTACAAGTGGGCAATAATGTCCGATTCTCTGGTATCAACGTAGGCATTATTGAAGACCTACAGCAAATCACCGATTCAACTGTAAAAGTACAAATGCGTATCAAAGAGGATACTCGAAAATTCATTAAGAAAGATGCCAAGGCCATTATCGGCTCCGATGGGCTCATGGGGAATAAGATCGTGGTAATTATACCCGGTGAAGGCAAAGCAGAGGCATTGCAAGACAATGATATTATTGCAACCATACAACCTGTTAGCATTGATGAAATACTTACCGGATTAAAAGTAACAGGTGATAACCTTGCTAATATAACCAGTGATTTTTCTGCCGTAATGCTAAATATCAGGCAAGGGAAAGGTACCATCGGGAGGTTGCTAATGGACAGTGTAATGGCAGAGAATGTGGATGCTGCCCTTTTTAATATTAAAAAAGGAGCCGGAGGTTTTAAACAAAATATGGATGCAGCTGGACATAATATCCTTTTGAGGGGTTATATCAACAAAAAGAAAAATGCAAAAGAGGAAAAGAAATAAGAGTATTACCTTCATCATTCTTTACCTTGGAATTCATGAACACAAAAATAACATGTGAATGATATAAACGATTTAAATATTGATGTAACAAAATATAAATCGGATGACCTCATCTTTGCCGTTAAATATTGATCATATCCTTAGAAAACACGAACAAAAGTAAAATTTTCGCAACTAACCAATAATTTCTGGACGGCCCTTTAACAGGCTAAAGAAAACACTAAGGAAGTTATTGGATTGATTAGGAAGAGTTGGAGAATCTGTAACCACCCGTACCGGATGAAATCGCATTACCCAATTAATACCTTTATCCAGGAAAGGCGGACAAGGGCAGGACTTAAAACCTGCCCTTTTTACATTAACAAAATCTTGAAATGGATAGACGATATTCCATATTACCTAAGACAAAAAAAGTATTATATTGAATACACACTTGGCTATGGAAAGCGCTTATTCAGATTTTATGACTTGAATAATAAGAACTAAACAAACTCGAAACCTAGTACTTTGCTAATTGCTTATTTTCCAAGGTATCCAAAGCTTGTCCGATAGCTATCGGACGAAGGATGCCAATTGCCCACTTCCCTCCTACTACCTTTTTCCAAAAAAAAATCCTATTATTGCATAACGCCTTCAGTTAATCGCTGTGACCAAGGTGCACGAAGTGCGGCACAAAATAAGAGATAGGTGCAAGGTTACCTGGCATTATCGTATGTGATGGACTAATTGGAATAGCGGTTAAAATCCTATTGAACGCTATTATTCGAATGAGCACTGTATTCAACAAGAAGCATACAGTCCACTATGCAGGAAGCGGTAAAAAAAGCGGGAATAAATAAAAAAGTAAGTGTGCGTTCGTTGCGGCATCGTTTTGCCACTCATTAATTGGAAAACGGGACTGATTTAAGGTATATACAAATTTTGCTTGGTCATGCTAGCAGTAAGACCACAGAAATATACACGCTTTTGACGACTAAAGGATTTAACCAGATAAGAAACTCTTTAGATATATTTATGAAAGATGCATAAAGTTCAAAATAAATTTAAAAAAAATATACGCAAGTTTATGAAAAACAGTAAATACTACAAAAATACTATCTATCAAGCAATTGGCAAACATTATACAGACCTACAAGGCAAATATATTTGCAACTAGTAGCGTAAACTGATACGTAGTTGCCATTATATGAAGACACCGTTAATCATAATAATATCATTTTTGACCTTGCTTTTTTCTTGCGACAATTCGACAAAAAAATCGCAGGAAGGAAAAACTGTTTCCAAAGTCGACACATTACAACAAGACACTCATAAGAACAAAAATCAACTTGAAGAAACATTAAAGACTATTCCAAAAAACATAAAACCAATCTTTGGTTATCGGTTTATAATAACTGGCGACTTTGACGGTGATGGAAAGAAAGAAAAATTAATTGAGCATTTTTTTAGTTCATTGGATAACAAGGAAACAAATAAATTTTATGACAGTTTACCTGAATACGACCAACTCGTAGCCTTGACAATTAAGAAAATTCCATATTCATTTGTAATCTCAGACAATAAATCTATTGACACATTACATATTTCATCAAGCCGACAATTACTTGGGCTTTCGTATCTCAAAAATGAAGGTGATTTAAATGGAGATGGCACAGAC
>JBBQIF010000443.1:0-2241 GCA_038324665.1 Bacteroidia bacterium | reverse complement strand
CTTAGTTGATTACTAATATAAAAATGTGGGTCTTTACTTGCTGCTGAAACATTGTTCATTGAACAATAATAAAATTCATACAAACCACCTAACTGCCCATAAAACAGAAATGAAGCACAGTTGCTTACTACAGTATTTGTGGCTACAATACTCCCCGTTCTGCCCCAAATACCAATGCCTGACATATTTTTAATAACAGTATTCTTGATTAACAACTTAGGGTTACTATTATTTGACAAAGAATCTACCCGCAGCCCATAGGCCGCATTTTTAATAATAGCATGGGTTATTTCGTTGTCTTTGCTTGTTCTGTAAAAACCGATGCCCTGCCATTGCCCGGGAATATCGGCATAATTATTATCTAAACGGTCGCCTTCAAATATGACCGGATTACTTTGAGTGCCATTCACTTTCAAAGTGCCCAGTACATTTAAGGCGTGGTAACCGAATTTTTTATTGTTAGTGTCAACTAGAAATGAGTTAGTGCTGTTATAAACATGCACTCCTGGTCCAATATTTAATGTCTTGTTTTCATCCACAAAACAGGTATTCACTATTACATACGGTTTATCATTTAAGTACCAGTTAGTTACTGTATTTTCAAGTACGGTGTCCCTGAAATAATAGGCATCCCAGCCATAAGCAGCTAGTTGCACATATTGGCGGTTACCATTCGTTTCAAATTCTATGCTATCTCTAACAATTGCAGGATGCGTTAAAAAATTCGGCTCTAATGTGGCTTCAACGAAGACCCAAGCACTGTCTTTAGGCAATATTTCTAGCGTATTGGTAATTCCACTTTTGCCATCAACATTGATACGGTATTCTGATTTGCTCCCTCCTGAGAGGCGCACATTTACATTCACCGTTTGCTTATAGGGATTGCGCACCAAAAATTGCATATTGATGGAGCGCGGGTAAGGCGCACCTGGCAATCGAGTAAATACAGTATCGAAATAAACTGTATCAGTGCTAAAACCAAGTGTACCCGCCGACTTGAATATTGATTGATCCTTTCGACAGGCAGCACACATTAAAAGGATAAAGCAGAATAGCAGCAGGTTCTTATATGACATTTGATGAAGGTTCAAAAATAATGAATTTGTTTTTATTTAATGGAGATAACTGAGGAATAGGAGAAATATTGTTTAGATGATACGAAAATTGCTTTATGGGTGAGTTGGCATCCTTCGACAAGCTGTTACCGGGAAGAATTGGCTAATATCTACCTTATTAGCTTAAATTTAGTCCATATATTTTACATTCCAATCAAAAAATAGTCATGTGAAATTCATTTTTTATCGTTTTACTCAACGGCTAATGATTAAGTTTACTATTTTTGCCACTTTCTATGGAAGAATTACTCAGTTCAGCAGGTATAATCAGTATAATTAGTCTAACTTTTATGGAAGTTATTCTTGGTATTGACAATATTATTTTTGTTAGCATCATTGCCGGGAGGGTTGAAAAGAAAGATCAGAAAAAAGCGCGTAACTTGGGATTACTGCTGGCTATGCTTATAAGAATTGCCTTATTGTTCGTTATCCAACTGATTATACAGGCCCAGCAAACACTATTTACTATACCTATAGATTTTGAGGGGAAAGACATTAGTATCAAGGATCTTGTCTTGATTGCTGGCGGTTTATTCCTTATTTATAAATCCACAACAGAAATTCACCACAAATTTAATGTTGATGATAACTTGGAAATAGAATCAAAGACCAAACAAAAGTTCAATAAGGTGGTAGTGCAAATACTGATGCTGAACATTGTATTCTCTGTGGATTCAATCGTTACTGCTATTGGCTTAACTCAAAATACTAACATTATGATGATAGCGGTTATTCTGTCAATGGTAATTATGCTGGCTGTTTCTACAAGCATCAGTAACTTTGTTGAAAAACACCCTACCGTTAAAATGCTGGCATTATCCTTCCTTTTAATGATTGGTTTTATGCTTATTATAGAAGCCTTTGAAGTACATGTACCTAAAGGTTACGTCTATTTTGCCATGGCCTTTAGCTTATTTGTAGAAATGCTCAACATCCGTTTGAAAGTAAAAAAGGAGAATTATGATTGATGCTATTCATGGTCATGTGATTAACAATAAATCACAATTAAATTTGGGAATAAGTTTAAAAATTTACCACCGTTTTTCTGATGCACGCCCTGAGTGGACTCAATTGCTGCCAGCAAATCACCATTTATTGTGTAAAGATATGCAGGCATTAGAAAACT
>JBBQIF010000442.1:0-2285 GCA_038324665.1 Bacteroidia bacterium | reverse complement strand
AACAGTTATATTAATTTTGCCAATCGTTTCCCAAAACATCCATTAGCAATCAAGTACTTATTTAAGGCGGCACACGCCAATGTCCTGGCTAAAAGAAGTGCTGAAGGGGCTAAACTTTATGAACAACTAGCCAATACATACAAAGACTCTTCCCTTGCAGCCGAAGCATTAATCAATGCTGGCTTTAATTACCAGGATTTGAATGATATTCCCAACGAAAAAAGAATGTTTAACCAATTTATTAAGGAATACCCCACACATCCTAGGTTCCAGGATATAAAATTCACCCTTGAACTCCTTGATTATAGCCGCAAACAACAAGACAGTATTATGATGGATCGGATTAGGAAAAACAATCCAGGAATATAATAATTCCTGCTTAATCGCGATTTAAACCAACTAATTCGAAAACTGGCATATCTTGTGCAATAAATAACTAAATTACAAGTTAATTTAGCACCCTCATTATGCAAAAACTATTTTTCACTTTCCCGTTCCTCTTTTTTCTTATTGCTTCCCAAGCACAATCGAGCTTTAGTACAGAACCCAATGTTTTCATAACTGAATTCACTAAATTCTTTTCAGATTCTAAAAAGCCTGAATTGGTTAAAACCCTCGAAAGTTTTAATACCAACTGGAAAACTGCAAAATATACGCCTGACCAACAATTGTTCATTATTCGTATTGCCAATAATATGATGTACAAGCAAATGCCCCGTGATCCTTATTTTGAATTGATGTTGAACAATTTGGAACTCGTTTTAAAAAATAAGCTTAATCCATCTATCTTTAAACAATGGCAAATTATTTCTGTCAAACTTCTCGAAAAAAACCAAAAGGAGTACCTTGCATTTTTAGAAACATGTAGTACTCTTTTTGCCGATAATACACTATATAAATCTGATGCACGGCGCTGGTATGCCAGTAATTCAAATTTTGACCTGGATTACATTAATAACCGTATTGCGATTACATTTAAAAATATCGATTTGATTTGTCAGGCAGAAATTGACAAAATAAAAATATCAAACAGCGGCGGCACTTACTATCCAGATAAAAAGCTGTGGATTGGTTTACAAGGGAGGATTAACTGGGAAAGAGTTGGCAAGTTGGAAACAGAAGTATATGCTACCTTTTCAAAGTACAATATTGATTTAAATACGGGCTCCATAAATGCAGATTCAGCATTGCTCTCTTATCCAAAAATCTCGACGCAGAAAATTCTTGGCAAGCTGCACGACCGCGTTTCGCAAAGTGTATCAGCCGACCAGGTAAAAAAATCCTCATTCCCTCAATTTACGAGTAGCGAACCAACTATAGAAATTAAAGGCATTGTAGGTACCCAGGCCATTTATAAAGGAGGGTTTTCTATGGCAGGTGCTCAGGTAAACAGCCAAAGCATTGGACAGGGGTTGGCTAAAATCATTTTACTGTACAAAGGAAAACCATTTGTCGAGGTTATTTCTGATGCTTTCAGTTTAGATAGTGGAAAAGTGATGAGTCAGACAGCCTCCGTAAGAATTAAGGTTGACACAGGCTACATCTACCATCCAAAGATAATATTCAACTATAATATCATTAAAAAGAAAATGGTACTGAACAAAGGTAAAGATGGATTGATGCGCATGCCTTTCACGGATAATTATCATGGAGTTGAAATTGATGTGGACCAGGTAATATGGGATCAGGAGAAACCCTATATTGATTTCGACATGACTTCGAATGATAAAACAGCTTACGTGGAAACAAATACATTTTTTAAGAAATTTTTGTTTGAAAGTTGGCAGGGTGCATTGGCGTTGAATCCATTAGAAAAAATGTTCCAGTATTGCAGAAATAATGGCACCAATGGTGAAAAGAGAAAGTTAAGCAGGGCCTTTACAATCCAGGATTATGCCAATTATTTTGGTTCGGCTAAAGAACATTTGGAACAGCAGATTATCGACATGTCTGATGGTGGTTTTTTATTTTACAACCGGTTAACAGATTCTATCTATGTAAGGGATAAATTATTTAGCTGGATTGCCAATAATACCGGAGGAAAGGATTATGACATTTTGCGTTTTAGTAGTGTAATTGCAGGCAGACCTAACATTACCTACAACATTAATTCAGGTGAGTTGAAAATGGAAGGGGTAAGGAAGTTTACGTTTAGTGATTCTCAGAATGTGGTAGCAATGCCTAAAGATCAGTTGGTAGTAATAAAAAAGGACAAAAACCTTCATTTTGCGGGTTTATTGCGTGCTGGTCGTATAGATTTCTATTCCAAGGATTTTAATTTTGAT
>JBBQIF010000441.1:0-2294 GCA_038324665.1 Bacteroidia bacterium | reverse complement strand
TAACAACATTCATTTTGAAATTAGGCTCATTAGCCCTGAAAACTGTTGTGGAATTTAATAGATATTGAAATTGAATCTGAATAATAGCGATGTCTGCTCTAACCTCAGTCAGTTGATTTCTAATTTGTCCGCGTTGGGTTTCTGCAGTTAGATTTTCTAATAAATTACTTTCTCCTGTTTTAAAACTTAAGGTTGATTTGGTTAAAAAATCCGTATAAATACTGTCGTTTTGCTGTAATAACACCTCTTTTTCTTGTAGATAGAACAAAGTGTAAAATACTTGTGAAACATCTCTTATAAGTTCCTTTTCTTTTAATGAGATTTGAACCAGACTACTTTTCCATGTTTCTGTCAGAACTGTTTTTTGTTTCGAATATACAGTTGGAAAATTAATGCTCTGCGCCAACGAAAAACGGGTATCAGAATAAGAACTATTTATCTGCCCATATTCAAAACCGGCAGATGTTTGAGGAATTGTAGTACCGGTTTTTATGAGTAATTGTTGATAGGCTGTTTTCAATTTTACATTTTTTAACATCATATTGTTTTTTAAAGCCGAATCAATGGAAGATTGAAGACTAATAGGCGATTGTGCTTCCGCCTGAAAAATAAAAACAGATGATAAATATACCAAGGTATATTTAATTAATTTAATATCCATCTTAATTGTTGTTTTCATAATTTTGTTTGGTTTTAGAAACGCCGAAATTCTCGAACAATAGATACAATACAGGCAAAACAAAAAGTGTTAAAAAAGTGGCAAGTATTAGACCTCCGATAACAACTGTGGCCAAAGGACGCTGCACTTCTGCACCCGCTCCATTACTAAGCGCCATTGGTAAAAATCCGAGTGAAGCAACCAAAGCAGTCATTAGCACTGGTCTTAATCTCATTTTAGTACCTTGTAAGACAATCTCCTTCAAATTTGTGCTGCCAAGTTTTTTTATCTGATTAAATTCTGCAATGAGCACAATGCCATTTAAAACTGCTACTCCAAATAATGCAATAAAACCAACACCTGCACTAATGCTAAATGGCATACCTCTTAGGGCTAAGAAGAAAATGCCTCCAATTGCAGATAGCGGAATTGCCGAATAGATAAGCAAGCCATGTTTCACTGAATTAAATGCGAAATAAAGCAAAATGAAAATCAACAGTAACGAAATAGGTACTGCGATCATCAAACGGTTTTTAGCGGCTTGTAAATTTTCAAAAGCCCCACCATAAGTGGGGTAATATCCCGCATGAAATTTTATTTGCTTATTAACTTTCTGCTGAAGTTCATTTACAATGCTTTGTACATCCCGTCCACGAACATTGAATCCAACAATAATTCTCCTTTTAGCATCTTCTCTTTGAATTTGATTGGGTCCATCCTTTATCGCTACTTTTGCCAATTGCGACAAAGGAATTTGTGTGCCATCTGGTGTCGCAATTAATAGATTCTGAACATCACTTAGTTCATTTCTCTTTTCCCCTGTTAATCGCACCACCAAGTCAAATCGTTTCTCGCCTTCGTATATCAATCCACTGCTTTGACCAGCAAATGCAGTGTTAATTATTCTATTGATATCAGAAATATTTAAATTGTATTGTGCAATGGTATTTCGGTTATACTCTATGGTGATTTGTGGCATGCCCGTTACTGGTTCAATATAAATATCTTTAGCGCCTTCTACAGTTGAAATAATACTGCCTAGTTTTTCAGCGTAGGCTGCCAGCGTATCCAAATTTTCACCAAAAATTTTGCACACAACATCTTGTTTTGCACCTGTCATCAACTCATTGAAACGCATTTGCACAGGATATTGAAAGCTGAATGTAACCCCAGGCAAGGCTTCTAAAGATTTACTCATTTTTTCAGATAATTCATTAAAGGTTTTGGCACTTGTCCATACTTTTTTATCTTTTAAAATGATTATAAGGTCTTGTGCATCAACCGGCATTGGGTCTGTTGGTACTTCACCACTTCCAATCTTAGAAACTACTTTAATAACCTCCGGATATTCTTTTAATAATATTTTAGAAGCTTTAAGTGCAGCATCAATGCTAACATTCAAATTACTACCGGGCAATACCCTTGTTTCCAATGCAAAATCACCTTCTTCAAGTGCCGGTATAAATTCGCCGCCAAGAGTGCTGAATACTAATATTGAAATTGCAAATAATGAGATAGTGGATATTATGACAGTCTTTGGATAATTAACAACTTTGTTTAGCGCATTCTGATAGGAATTTTCGACCCTACGCATTAAAACATCTGAAATGTTTTTTTTGTGTTTAACTTTTTTGCT
>JBBQIF010000440.1:0-2300 GCA_038324665.1 Bacteroidia bacterium | reverse complement strand
GTAACATGAGATTTTATTCATTTCTGATTTGTTGCCTGATTGTCGTAAATGGGGTTGCTCAAAACGGCGCCGTTCTCACCAAAGGCACTATTCCACTAAACAATGTATTTAATTTTGACAGCATTGTGAACATTAAAAATGGCATTTTCAGTGTTGCAAAAGAAGCCCCGGAACCTGCTGGGGTAGATAAAAATGTAAAGAATTTTGTTAATAAGGAGCGTCAGCGTCTGGAAAATAACCATTATCCAAGTAATGGAACAAAAAGGGCAGCCATACCCCCAATGATAGTTGGTGGATTTGTAGGTGCGTTGGATGAGGGTACTCCAAATGACAACAATGTCGCAGTTAATAATGATAGTTTTGTTGTGAGTGTTTTAAATACCAATATCTGGATTTACCAAACCAATGGCGTATTCAGAAAGAAATGGTGCCTGGAATGTTTACCATTAGACCCTAAAAATACCAAACCGGGTAGCGGAATTGCAACTTTGAATAGAAGCTATGACCCTAAAGTGGTATTTGATCCTGTAGCCAATCGTTTCATTATAACTTATCTCGAAGGCGATGGCAGTGATGATACCAGAATAATAGTATGTTTCAGTAAATCTAATAACCCCTTGGATGGATGGAATATCTATAAGCTAAACGGCAATCCACATGGCGGCAAATTCTGGACAGATTATCCAATGATTGCCATCAATGGCGAAGATTTATTCATAACAGTTAACATATTAAAAGATGGATTGGGCTGGAAGGACGGATTTACAGAATCTGTTATATGGCAGGTTCAAAAGTCGAAAGGTTATGCTGCCGATTCATTAAATTATAATTTATGGAGCAATTTAAAGCACAACAATAAGTCGCTATGGAATATATGCCCTGTGCAAGATGCTTATCAGCCCGGGCAAGCTGGTTTATATTTTCTTACGGTACGGCCATCGGATATTAGCAATGACACAGTGTTCTTGCACCATATTTCTGATTCTTATGCAAGTGGAAAAGCCCAGTGGGATTACAAAATTTTAAAATCAAATAAGCAATATGGTGTGCCACCATCAGCACCTCAAAAGCAGGCTGGGTTTATGTTGCAAACAAATGATGCCAGAGTTTTAGGCGCCTTTTACAGTAATAATAGGATTCAATTTGTACAAACTTCCAGGAATCCGATTAACGGCAAGTCCTCAGTTTATCACGGCTTAATTCAGGATCCTCATATAGCAAATCCATTTATTACCGCCAATTTAATTTCTTATGACTCATTGGACATAGCCTATCCTACAATTGTGAATGCTGGCAATAAAGTGTGGGGTAAACAAAGTTTAATCACTTTCTCACATTCTGGCCTCAATACGTTCCCCGGAACTTCGGTCTTGTTTTATGATAATAACGGAGACTATTCCGACCTCATCAGGGTGAAAGCTGGGCAAGGGTATATTAACAGTTTTATTCCTGATTCCATTGAAAGATGGGGCGATTATACAGCCATTCAAAGGCGATACAACAATGAAAATGAATATTGGCTGGTGGGGTCTTTTGGCAAATCAACAAATGCCGTCGGCACATGGATTGGCAAAATAAACATGAACGACCCGAGTGTGAATTTGAAATCAGTTACTGAATCTAAAAGTATGCAATTGCCTTATCCTAACCCAGTGAAGGATGTTTTGTTAATCCCCTTTGAAACGGATAACGATGCTGAAATTAAAATTGAGGTGACAGATGCTGCAGGTAGAAGTATCCTTGTATTGACCAGTCAGAAAGAAAAAGGAGAGCAAAAGGCCTTTGTAAATGTCTTTAATTTTGCAACTGGCATCTATTATTATACCGTAACTGCCAATACTACGGTGATTAAGAATGGAAAATTTAATAAAATCTAATTTGGAGGAACTTCAATTAGCTGATTACCTAGTAACCGCCAGTAATTTTGATATAGAAAAGGTTAAAACAGGTAGCATATTGCTTTTTGATAAGCCTTTACATTGGAGTTCATTCAAGCTTGTTAAGAAAGTTAAATATTTTACTAAAGCCTTAAGGGTAGGGCATGCCGGTACATTAGATCCATTGGCTACTGGCTTGTTAATTATTTGTACTGGTAAATGCACCAAAATGATTGAACAAATCCAAAATCAGGCAAAGGAATATACAGGAACTATTACATTTGGTAACACCACGCCTAGTTTTGACCTAGAAACTGAATTCAACGAAACTTTTGATTTTAAAGATATTACACACGGTAATCTTATCGATGCCACCACACATTTTACTGGTAATGTTGAACAGGTGCCGCCTGCATACTCCGC
>JBBQIF010000439.1:0-2354 GCA_038324665.1 Bacteroidia bacterium | reverse complement strand
CCAATATAATATTTGAGGCAATACAATTAAAAAAGAACAAAAAATGCCTGCCAAATAATATTTGAGCGGAATGGTTTTTAATATTCTCCAACCATCATTTACAAACCCAAACATTATAAGGAGGATAACCAAGCTTATATTGGTGGGCCGTATTAATAATAAAAGTGCTAATAAGGGAAGGATAATTATTATTTTTTTTGTAGAAATATTCCTCATTAAATACAATAAAACAGACCCAAGAAAAAAAGTATAAACATGTGTAATACCTGTATGCTTAATGCCATAATAATAAAGATTGGTGCATAAAAATAATGCAATGACCGTGGCAAGACAGACCTTTTTACTATAATAGCCACGCAATACAAAATACAAAAAAAACAGGCCGGCCAACATATAAAACACCCCCGAAAATAAAATACTGTTGACATAAGGTTGTGAAAAACCATCTGGAGACTTGCCCGCAAGATTACAATATAAATGTGCCGCCAGAAAGAAGGGTAGTTGAAGGTAAGCTTGGCCACTCGTATATTTTGTGAACACCACATTGTTACTTTCCCTGTAATAGAAACCTCGGCCGGTAAGACTATCCATTCCTGAAGGCATGCGATCATAATCCCAATGGTAAATAAAAGTGGCCGGTAAATACATGTAATAACCAGAAGCATCTGCCCACATGGCACTTTTATAGGTGAATATTTTGTACTTAGAATTCATATTCAGGGTTAGAAACATTCCCACCGCATATAAAACTAAAAAAGAAATTATTAACTTAAATTTCATTGGTTCAAACATATACAATTAAGTTAATACCAGCAGGTATTTGACATAAAAGATAATTCAATTCTTTTTACGGCATTTTTTAACGAATATTGTGGTCTAAATAATTGAAGATTAAATGGCCATAATAATAACTGATGAATGTATTAACTGCGGGGCCTGTGAGCCAGAATGTCCAAATAATGCCATCTATGAAAGCGGTGTGGAATGGCGTATAAAAGATGGAACAAGTGTGGAAGGTAGCTATAAATTGATGGATGGAACCGAAATAAGTGTCGAAGAAAAATTTCAACCCATCAGCAATGAGGTTTATTTTATAGTGCCCGACAAATGTACCGAATGCATGGGTTTCCATGAAGAACCGCAATGTGCGGCAGTATGCCCCGTTGATTGCTGTGTTCCAGACCCGGATCATTCAGAAACTGAAAATATTTTACTGGATAGAAAATCCAGGTTGCATATTTAAGTTATGGAGCATCGAATAGGCACCTGTATGCAAACCTTTATCCCAATGCGCGCCGAACCGCATTCGGAAGCAGAAATGGTTTCTTCTCTTATTTTCGGGGAAAACTATAGCGTGATAAATCAAGAAAGGGATTGGTTGCAAATAAAAACAGAATTTGATGAATATGAAGGATGGATAAGCGGCAATGCGTTCCATGAGCATGAAGTATTTACAAGCCTTGTTGATACTGATTATGTGGAAGCCTTTACGAAAGGAGAAAAACTATTGATACCTTGCGGTGGGCTGATACCGGAAAACAACAAGATTCAACTAGGTGACAAAACATTTGAATTGAAATTCAATTTAAAACCCAGCAACCATTTACCTATAAAAATTCGATTGATTAATACTGCCAAATCCTTTTTAAACACGCCTTATTTATGGGGAGGACGTTGTTTTATGGGCATTGATTGCTCAGGATTTATTCAAGTGGTATTTAAGGCCAATCTCATTAATCTTCCACGCGATACAAGCAAGCAAATTTTGGAAGGAAACACGGTAAGTTTTTCGGAATTGCAAAGCGGCGACCTTGTATTTTTCAAAAAACCAGGGGCGGAAAAGGTAAGCCATGTGGGTTTGATGATTAATGCCTCAGAAATTATTCATGCAAGTGGCAAGGTGAGGATCGATAAACTAACGGCTAAAGGCATTGTTATTAATAATTTACTAGCATACGAAGTCATTGCAACTAGGAGAATCGCTTAAAACCTTTAACGTTTCTTCGGCAATACTTTAATTGGCAATAGCTGAGCAGCATGATTCTTTGACTCCACTTTTGAAATTACAGTGGCTATCTTTCCCTTTTCATCAATTACAAATGTGGTGCGAAGTATGCCCATGTATTTTTTTCCAAACATGGTTTTTTCACCCCATACACCATAGTCCGAAATAATCTCATGTTCAGGGTCTGATAACAAATCGAATGGCAGGCTATATTTTTTGATAAAGTTGCTGTGCTTCTTTTCGGAATCTATACTGACTCCCAAAATAACATACCCTTCTTTAAGAAATTTTTTATGGTTATCCCTTAGATTACAGGCTTCCACTGTACAGGTTGGGGTGTCATCCTTAG
>JBBQIF010000438.1:0-2357 GCA_038324665.1 Bacteroidia bacterium | reverse complement strand
GCCTGGTTTTTCATTTGGAGTTTTAATCTTCAAGGGATTTTCAGGGTCTATTTCTCCTTCTTTATGAAATTTGTTGTAAATATCTTCATTTCCGGGATATAGTGGATAGCCAGGAAAATTTACATTATCGTCCTTGATTGTTCCTTCAGGCTGTTTTTCCTGATTTTTATCTTTTTTTTGCATGATGTTATGAGTTGTTTTAATTGGGGTTAAAATTTGTTTTGATATGTTTCTTATCGATCACTCAAACCAGATAATTGGTTAATGTAATTCTTCCAAATTTATAATTCTCGTATTTATTTTTCTTATTTTATCTGATACCATCGCATGCCTTTCATCCATTAATACAAAGCCTGATTTGAATATATCGCTTAGTTTCTTCTTTAGGAAATTTATATTTTGTTTCATTTTCTATATATTAATTTATTGTGTTTAACCTATATCCTTGTAAGTAATTAATTTCAAAAAATGCAGTGCTGCTGAAATCTTCGAATAAAGACATTATCAATGTTTCTATTGCAATCAAGCAGATGGCGGCACAGGTAAGGGGTAGCGTTTGAATTTCCGCAGCATTTAAACATTCGCTTGCACAACGATTACGCTCGGCGGCGTATTCTATACATGCATCGATACAACTTTGAAATTTTTTATTACCCATTAGTTACAATTTTCTCTATTTATTTAGTAAATGGAGTTTCTAAAGGCAAAGATGTTTGTTTTGAACCTGGAAAGTATTACACGACTTTTAAAAAACTTTGCATGATTCACATATTGAACCAATCCAAATTTGTGTTTTATTTCTTCCTGTGAACTATGAAAGTTGTTTCGTGTTCGGCAATTTCTGTTGGGGCGATTTTACCTGAATACATGTGGGCATAGGCCGCAGTGAATTCTGCACCGAAGAAAAGTATCATGGAAGAATAGGATACCCATAATAGAATTAGTATAACAGAGCCTGCGGCACCATAAACTGAAGCAGGCTGAGCCGTTCCAAAATAGAATGCCAAGGCAGTTTTACCGATAGTAAATAGTAATCCGGTTATCACTGAACCAAGCCACACGTGCCGCCATTTTATTTTGGCATCCGGCAATACTTTGAATATCACGGCAAAAAGCAACGCAATAATACCTAGTGATAAGATGAAATTTATGAAATTAAAAATAGATATCATCAATGGAGTGGTATCCACTTTTATCCAGTCGCTCATGGCTGCAAGGGCCGTTGATACAACCAATGAAATCATCATTAAAAAGGCAATAGCAATTATTAACCCAAAGGAAAACAGCCTCGCCCTAAGGAAGATTACTATTCCTTTGAGTGGTATAGCTTTAACCTGCCATATTAAATTCAGAGATTTTTGAAGTTCAACAAATACGCCTGTGGCACCTACAAGCAGAATGCCAATTCCAATAGCTGAACCTACAAAAGTTGATTTGGATTGGCTGGCATTGGTTAGCATATCCTTGATTTGGGTGGCCGTGTCTGCTCCCATCGTTTCGGAAATCTGTTTCATAATATTTTCATTAACAGCGTCCTTCCCAAAAAAATATCCTGCAATTGCTATGATCAATAGTAGTAAACCGGGAATACTGAAAATAGAGTAGTACGCGATAATAGCACTTTGCCTAAACGGATCTTTATTGTTCCATTCTTTGAAGGTTGTTTTAAATAACCTGCCTAAATCCTTGATTTCAAATTTTCTCATCAAGTTTGGTTCTATTTTTTGGTTGTTTACTACTTTTCTTAATGTGCAAGGCATTTGCTTCATTGATTGAATGGGACTCTTCAACAGATAATTCTTGTTGTGCCAATTGTGCAAGGCGTTCGTAAAAATTTTGAAGAGTCTTTAATTCATTTTCGCTAATTCCCTCAATCGAAACAAGGCGGTTGCTGGCGTGTTCTTGGGCAATTACCAATTCATTTAATTTTAAATGGATGGCTATCGAATCCTTATTCTGGCTGCGCTGAATCAGAAATACCATAAGAAAGGTGACGATGGTGGTGCTTGTGTTGATGACTAATTGCCATGTATCTGAATAGTTAAAGAGAGGCCCGGTGACAAGCCATACCAAAATAACTAAGCAAGCACCAATAAAGGCCGGGGTACTCCCAGAAGCCTTCGTTACAATAGAGGACATATTTTCGAAACCAGACAATTTATTTGGAGTTTTATTTCTCATATTCTTAAATTAACCATACGGGTTTAACAAGGCACTGTTTTAACAAAATGCATTACAAAGATATGGTTGCTGTCTCTATTAAACTTATACAACTTTTAAAAAATATTGTTTAGTTTGAATATTTTCTTCTGTGCCTTAAAGAGAGGGATTAATAACTTGATGCCTTGTTTTACCTC
>JBBQIF010000437.1:0-2364 GCA_038324665.1 Bacteroidia bacterium | reverse complement strand
CTTTCAACAGTCTTTATCTTTATTTGGCTTGTATCTGTTTTTATTTTCGGAATGACTTCTTTCCAAACCGGTGAGGTGCCGGTACCAAAGACAGTCAAAGTCTTTTTGACAGAATCCAGTCTGCCAACCATATCAAAATTTAGCATGTATTTTACCGACTTTAAATTAATTGTCGGATTTTTTACAAAATAATTTGAGCCTAACAAGCCTTGTTCTTCACCACTGAATGCGATGAATAAATAATTATTTTTTCTCAATTTTCTTGATTTCTTAATGGTTTTCATCATCTGCAACATCATAGCTACTCCACTTGCATTATCATCTGCTCCGTTGTGTATTTCTCCTTCTTTTTTAGATCTACTGCCTCCATACTCATTGTAACCAAGATGGTCCTGATGCGCCCCAATGATTATCGTGTGTTTCTTTTTATTATTGATGAATCCAATTACATTATGGGCATCCCCTTCTAATTGGGCAATTTTTACCTGAAGCATTATCCCGGTAGCTTTCATAAGAGATTCGGATTTTGCAGTTGCATATACAATAGGGATAGCAGTGGACTTAATCGTCCTGTCCAGATGCCCGGAAGGCACCGGGGTAATGGTATCAACCCTAATAAAGACAATACCTGAGGCACCCATCCTAATGGCTTGTTCTACCTTATAACTAATACTTGAATATGGATCAAACTTTGAATGTGCAACTGTTGGCTCAGGATTGCCCAATTTAATCACGAATACTTTGCCCTTACATTTAATAGAGTCCTTATAATCATTATGTTTCAACTCTATGGCTTTGATACCATAGCCTGCCTGAAAGACATCTGTATCTAAACTATCCAGATTACAACTCCATGACAATGGATAATATTCCGCTTTACTAGCTTCAAGGAGATCAATGGCTCTCTTCTCATTCAACCATAATAAAGGCCGGGCAAATTGCGAAATCCTCAATTTTACTACTTTGAATGACTGCATATAAGTGCCAGAATCGCCATATGGTGCAAGCTTATTCATTTTAAAGGCATCTTTAATATACAGAGAAGAACGGAGTTCTCCAGAGGAGGCTGTTAACCGCCCTTCTGAAATATCTGATGCTAAAAAAGAAATATCCTTTTTAAAATTATCTGTTATTTCTGTTTCATTCTGGGCAAAAAGGCCACCGATACTAAAAAAGAAAATGAGGGTGAAAAAATATCGCATTACTAGATTAAAAATATTGCGCGAATATACAAACTGTTATTGGAATGGACAAAGTGAAGTAAGCAATTGAATGAACGTGATTTGGCGTGTGGAAAACGCATTCTGCAAGCGTTACCCTAAAGCTATTGGCACTTAAGAGCAATGGCACCTGTAGGGTTTACCATCTACTATATTCCCCCAACCATCTTTTCCGAATTACCTTCTTTAATCCAAATGGTTTTATGGAAAATATACTGATGTGAGTGGCCGCTTCCTCAATGCTGTCAGTTACCAAGAAAAGGTTTTCATCTTCAACGCTGATGGTTCCGGCATTCTTAAGGTCTTCTATATATGCTATTAAATGTTCATGGTACTTAATGCCAATGATTACAACCGGGAATCTTTTAATCATTGCCGTTTGTATTAAAGTTAATGCTTCAAATAATTCATCCATTGTACCAAAACCACCTGGCATAGCCACAAACCCGTAAGAGTATTTTAAAAGGAGCACTTTTCGGACGAAAAAGAATTTGATACTAGTCCATTTATCGAGATAGGGATTGGGAGATTGTTCAAAGGGCAATTCAATATTACACCCAACCGATCTTCCTCCAACATCTTTTGCACCTCTATTTGCCGCTTCCATAATACCCGGACCGCCGCCGGTCATAATCGTAAAACCCATTTGGGCTATTTTGGCGGCTAAAATCCTTGTCGATTTGTAATACTCATGGTCTTCCTTAAATCTGGCAGAGCCAAAAATAGTGACACATGGACCTACGAAATGTAAAGCCCGGAATCCTTTGATAAATTGGAACACTACCTTAATAGTAAACCATAATTCTTCTAACCTTGGTCTTGGACCTTCCAGATATTTTATCTCTTCATGTTCCTTTTTCAATTTATTCATGCAGTTACCTCACTATTTAATAATTGTTGTTTGTTCAATCGGCCTTTTTTGTGTTTTTCTTTGTAGGGTATTTCCTTAAATATTCTCAAATTTTTAAGCGCTCAAAAGTAATATGTAAATATTGAATGCCCATAGTATTCTAAAAGATATAGAAAGAAGGATAGTTCATATTATATTTGCAGCCTTTTACTTAAAAATTGTGTCCTTCATAGATAAATTAAAACAAAGGTGGCATGTGCAATCAGCCACTCAGGTGCTCTTAATCCTTCTCGT
>JBBQIF010000436.1:0-2367 GCA_038324665.1 Bacteroidia bacterium | reverse complement strand
AAATTCAACTTTTATATCCTGACGGGTGTAGCCAAGTGCTTTAATATTCTCCCGAGTCTCCTTTACCATTTCTGTCCAACCACACAAATAAAACAACCCCTCTTTAGTAGTTTCAAGTTCTTTGAGATAATGTGGATGTACATAGCCCGTCAATCCTTCCCAAGTTTCTCGGCTCAAAACAGGGTAATAGGTGAAATTGGAAAATTGCTTCGCCAGTTCTTCAAATTCAGAACGATACAAAATGTCTTCTTTGCGCCTGCAACCGAAAAATAATTTCACAGGCAATTGATGGTTCTTCTCTTTGAGTAATTCTTTGACCATGCATCTGAATGGTGCAACGCCAGTACCAGTGCAAATAAAATAGATTGGTTTTGTAATGGGCACCTCTGGTAAGGTAAAGCGACCATCGGGTAAAGAAGATAATAGGATATCGCCAATTTTATTATTGAACATAAGCGGTGTAGCAGCACCATCTCCTTTGTAAACCACACATAGTTCCAGGCAATCTGATTCTTCGTGGCCTGCTATAGAATAGCTCCTGGTATCAAACTGATGGTTTAAACCTTCAAACTTCAATATAACAAACTGTCCGGCCTTAAAAGAAACATCAAATGGATATTGCAAGATGAACCGCTTCACTACAGGGGTTTCCTGTATTAAATCCTTAATGATGACCTTATGGTATTGGATATTATGCAATTGCTTACGTAGATTATTATTTGAGCAAATTTAGGTAATTGTTTTTTCTTCAAGTATTCATCCTTTATAAGATTTTTTGATGCAGGTATTTGGATAGCCTGTTTGTCAACTATAAACAAATGAAACAGATGAAATAATTTACCTAGAAGCTCGCATTAAGCGATCATTGATGGCCAAGCCCAAACCTTCTGCTGGTACTAACTTTGTAATGATCATCTCAGAATCGCTTGCATCAAGCAAATGCATAAGGCTAAACAATTTTTTTGCTGCTTCATCCAACTTGCCTTCAGGGCTTAAGTTATATTGAATAATATTATCCGGTAAATGACAATCGCCGAAACTTAAAACACTTATTCTTTTATCCGGAAAATCAGAAAGGTGTGCTTCAATACTATCGACAATAACAAAAGGTTTTGATGGTGAATAATGTTTATCCAATTGACCCGGTGAAGATGGATTGCTATTCTGGCTAATATTCATTACCACTTTTTTTCCTGTAACCCTCTCAATATCTGCAATAGGCAAACCTCCTAAACGCAAAATAACCACCTCACCACTTGTACAGTCAACAATGGTGCTTTCGATTCCCACGGCACATTCATCACCATCAAGTATATAAGGAATTACTTTCCCTAATTGTGAATCTACATGCTCCGCAGTGGTGGGACTTATAAAACCAAATGGATTGGCGCTCGGCGCTACCAAAGGAAATTCTAACTGGCTCAACAAGGATAAGGTCATGGGATGATCGGGAATCCGCACACCAACAAAATCACTACCTGCTGTAACAATATAAGGGATGATGTCCTTTTTTTTCAATAATAAGGTCAAAGGACCGGGCCAAAAGGCATCGGCTAACTTTAACGCTGTTTCATTGATTTCCTCAACATAATTATAGGCTTCAAAAATATTGACTACATGTAAAATTAGTGGATCGAAAAAAGGACGGTTTTTCGCTTTAAAAACTGAAACAACAGCATCCTCATTCAGTGCATTTGCTGCTAATCCGTATACTGTTTCTGTTGGGATGGCAACCGGCAAATTCTGTTCTAGCACTTCTACGGCATGGTCTATATCTACTCCTATCATCAGCTTCTTTTCAGTTTATATTTTTCAATTTTATTGTATAAATGACTCCTTTGGATATCCACTTCAACGGCAGTCTTGGCGACATTCCGATTGTTCTTTTTTAATTTAGATTCAAGGAAGATAGTTTCTGCATAATCCTTAAAATCTTGGAATTTATCAAACTTATCTAGCAATACATTTTGTGTCTTGGAAACGGGAGATGAAGGATTGCTATAAGCGATTACATCTTCAACTGTAATTTTAGAATCAGAAAGTATGACAAGACGCTCTACCACGTTCCTTAATTCCCTTATATTTCCTGTCCAATTAACATTCTTTAACTCATCAAGTGCTCCGGGTGCAAAATTCTTTTTCACACCAGCATCCTCGCAAATCTCTTTAAGGAATTTTTCCGCAATTACAGGAATATCATCTACCCTCTCATTCAATGTCGGCACATGAATCATGATGACGCTCAGCCTATGATATAAATCTAACCTGAAGGTCCCTTTCTCTACTTCTTCTAACAAGTTTTTATTGGTAGCCGCCAAAATCCTTACATCCACATTAACCGATTTATCCCCTCCAACCCGCTGCAGT
>JBBQIF010000435.1:0-2387 GCA_038324665.1 Bacteroidia bacterium | reverse complement strand
GGCTGGAACATCCTGCACATGAGGTTGAAATAAAGGATGAAGAAATTGAAAATACGCTTGTTCTTGAAAAAGATGATAGGCTCAGTATCATCGACCAGTTTATAAAAGCCAATCCTGCCATCAGCAGGCCTAAAAAGGAGTTTTTTAATGCTGAGAATATGGCTAATAGAAGTGAGCATTTCGATACCGACCTTGTGAGCGAAACGCTGGCCAATATTTATTATGAACAGGGCAATATTGACCTAGCGATAAAGGCCTACGAAAAATTAAGTTTGCAAAATCCCTTAAAACAAGCGTATTTTGCAGCCCTTATCGAAAAAATTAAAAAGGAAAAAAAATAATTTATGCTTACCATTATACTTATTATCGGCATTATAGCAGCCATTTTAACCATATTGATCGTGTTAATCCAAAACCCGAAAGGGGGAGGGTTGGCTTCTAACTTTTCAGCCGGTAATCAATTATTCGGAGCGAAACAAACTTCAGAGGGCGTAGAAAAATTAACGTGGATTTTCGTTACTATTATCCTTATGGTTTCATTGGTTGCAAGTTCATATAACGGTGGTAAAAAGAGTAAAAAGAATGCTGAAGAAACTACTACTGCAGCACCGGCAGTTGATCCGGCTGTAAACGAGGCATTGGATGCCAAGCAGCCTAAAGGTGTTGTATCACCTAATGCAGGAACTGAAAATAATACACCAGAACAAGGCAACCCACCGCCTCCGGACCAAACCCCACCGCCTGAAAACAGATAATCACTGTATAGCATAAGCTATACCAATCTTGATGTTTTTATTAAAGATGTGGGCGCCTTTTACAGCATCAATATCAAACTTTTTGAATGTAAAGTCAGGCTGTAGGTTGATACCAAATTTACCTTTCAGTAAAAAGGATACATTGTTTTGTAGGTAATATTGGCTGCCATGGAGACCATATTCTTTATTAGCATCTGTAAACATAAAATCATAACCGGCAAAACCTGAATAGGTCACCCATTTAGCGATTCTGATCTTTATGCCCAATACAAAACCGGTATTGAAAGCATCAATTATCTTTTTGGCCTTTTCTGTTGGGGGGCTGAAAAAAGTACGGGAGTCGAGGTTAACCCCAATCCCTAAACTAAACGCATCTGCTTTAATAATGTTTCTGCCGTAAGTTGCAGTGAAAATGGGCAGGTCCAAACCTGCTACCTTATTGGTATCATTAAAATTTGTGGTGTCTTTTGTGCCGTTGAAAATATATCTCACCAGCCATGTAGCATCCATTCTGTAAAATTTCTCTTTTTCAAAATGGGAATAATTGAATGTCAGCCCGGAAGTACTAATTTTTTTGCCTCGCTCGGTGATGGTTTTTGGAACAGCACCAGCCTGGAGGAAATTAAATGTAGAAATTTTCTCCTGCGCACAGCTACCCAAAGCAATGGAGATAAGCGCGAACGTGAAAATTGATTTCATAATTGATTTGAAGAATTAATTAAACAATATTGAACTATATTTTGCAAAATGCCAATACTACATTTGTATTAAATAAATGGTTGCCAATTCTTGATTGTACATTCAAGTAGCTAAATATCAATAAAACAAATAATTAAATTTAATTACATGTTGGTGATATTCGCCTTTTCATATAGGATATCAAAATCTATTAAGGTAATTTTCCTACCTTTTATAGCAATCGCCTGTTTATCCTTCAATAGTTTGAGTTGTCTTATCAGGGTTTCTATGACAGTACCTACATAATTCGCCAGATCCTCACGGCTGTAAACCAGAGATTGTTCGGCTCCCTTGGCGGAATTTTGTTTTATGTTAATAATAAGCAATGATAATGCAACTCTTTCATGTACAGGCTTGCGTGCAAACATCATTAGCTTATTTGTAAATATCCTGAATTCCTGGCCCATTATGCTTAAGAATTCGGCATTTAATTCCATTGATTTGCTTAAAATGCTTTTAAAAGTCAATTTATCAATAAAAATTACTTTGCAATCCTCAAGAGCAGAAACCTTTAGTGGGCTTACTTCATTACAAACCAGAGGCCTATAGCCGAAAATTTCGTCCTTTCCTAGGAAATAGATAATCTGTTCATGGCCGATATTATCTATGACCGAAGTTTTTACATGGCCTTTTTTTATGATGTACAAGCCTAGTGGAGGATCACCAACATTATAAATGACATCGTTTTTTTTAAAGGTTAATATTTTGGAATTTTTATTGAGTTCCTGCCACGATTTCTTCGGAATATTCTTCCAGAACGGTTTGGGCATAAAATCAAAATTTGCTAGGATAGCGTCTTTTTTTTTCATTAAGGGCCGTTTTTTATTATTTTGAAGTAGAGAGGATTGCATGGTTCAGAGATGTTAGAGAAGAACTTTAATCTAATAAGTTAAT
>JBBQIF010000434.1:0-2442 GCA_038324665.1 Bacteroidia bacterium | reverse complement strand
GATAAGGACATGATGGCAGAAAGTGATTATATTATTGATATTGGTCCATTGGCTGGCGTGCATGGCGGCAAAATTGTAGCACAAGGCACTTACGAAGAATTTTTAAAACAGAATTCCACCACTGCGCAATATATCAATGGCACCTTATCTATCCATGTACCCGAAAAAAGGCGTAAAGGCAATGGCAAAAAATTACTGCTAAAGGGTTGTACTGGTCATAATTTGAAAAATGTGAATATTGAATTGCCATTGGGTCAGTTTATTTGTGTAACCGGTGTTTCAGGCAGCGGTAAATCATCGTTGATTAATGAAACTTTGTATCCTATTTTAGCCAAACACGTATACAATAGTAAGTACCAATGTTTGCCTTATAAGAGTATCACAGGACTGGAAAACATAGACAAAGTTATCCGTATAGACCAATCACCGATAGGCCGCACACCAAGGAGTAATCCTGCCACTTATACCGGTGTTTTCAGCGATATCAGGAATCTTTTTACCCAATTACCAGAGGCAAAAATAAGGGGCTACAAACCTGGCAGGTTCTCGTTTAATGTGAGTGGAGGACGATGCGAAACTTGCAAAGGCGGTGGTTACAAAATCATACAAATGAATTTTTTACCCGACGTGGAAGTCCTCTGTGATGTTTGCAATGGCAAGCGCTATAACCGCGAAACTTTAGAAGTGCGCTACAAAGGAAAAAGCATCAACGATGTGTTGGACATGCCGATTGAACATGCCGTAGAATTCTTTGATAATATGCCCATGATTAACCGCAAAATGCAGGCATTAAAAGATGTTGGTTTAGGTTATATTACTTTAGGACAATCTTCCACAACCCTTAGTGGTGGAGAAGCACAGCGTGTAAAACTAGCTGAAGAATTAAGCAAAAAAGAAACCGGCAGCACTTTTTATATCTTGGATGAACCAACAACCGGGTTGCATTTCGATGATATCAATGTGTTGCTTGGTGTATTAAACCGACTGATAGAAAAAGGCAATACTGTTTTGGTTATAGAACACAATATGGATGTAATAAAAGTAGCAGATTATATTATCGATCTTGGTCCTGAAGGCGGACATGGCGGTGGTGAAATATTGGCGACAGGCACACCTGAGGAGTTGATTAAATCAAAGACTAGTTATACGGCTAAGTATTTGAAGAAGGAATTGGGCCTGTCCTAGACCTGCGTTGAATTTCCCATTAGCTGATATTTTTAGATCCTTTATTTACATCTAATATTTATTCCTGCCGGTCCCTTGGAAGGGACCTCGCCCGATAGCTATCGGACTTCGGAAAAGTGGAATTTCCGATAGTTTCTTTATATTTGTATAGAGAGGTTTTTAAAATGGATGGAAAATCAAAGTATTTTAAGGTTCGACTCCTGGAGAGTCTACCTGTTAGCATTTGCCCTAAGTTGTTAATTTACATCAGTAATAATCGCATTTGCTGTTATGAAATTGCAGACAATATTGCGTATGAATTAATCCAGACAAACTAAAGAATGAAAACATTTATCTTATCAATCATTACCCTGTTCATTTCCATCATGATTCAAGCTCAGCAGTCTTTTAATTTTGTAGTTTTGGACAACGAGAATAACATTATAGAAAATGCTGGGTTTGAAATTGATGGTAAATCTCTTGATTATAACCCTATCCAAAAAATTTATATCTATTCGCCATCCAAACCTATAAATGTGCGTCAGAAAGTTAAAGTAGTTATTACTCATTTCGGTTTTGATACATTATTTTATAATGATTTTGATTTGGCTGAACATACAGTTTATTTGCTTAAAAAAGGTGATATGTTCTATTACAGAGGAGATATAAAAATAGCTTGTCTTAATATGAAAAATAAATTAATGGTTTACATGAAACCTTTATTAGGTGTGAAGAAGAATGACCCGACATATTGCAAAGTGATGAAAGCTAAAGTCAATGAGATCCTTAAGGATTTGAATTTAAAAATGGTTTATGCCTATTGTGATCATAATATTTTAGGAACCCTTAATATGACAACGCTAAACACCAAAACTGTAAAAGGCAAGAATAAAAGACCTGATGCATTTGTCGATACAATGAGAGAACACCTATGGGATGATTTTTTTATTGTCAGTAAATTGGACGGATCGGTTTTCCCGGATAAAGATTGCAAGGAACTTGAATTATTGAGAAAACATAAGCTTGTAGAAATAGCGGGCCCTCTTTTTTTACAGGATAAGGAATACAAAGATCCATGTACATACTATTATGATAATTTGGGTTTAACAATCAGCAAAAATAACGTGGACTCTGTCAGGATTATTTCTAAAATACACAATATGCATATCAAAAAAGAAACTCAGGTTAAAACCCAAATTGAATTTCGCCTTCAACTTCCATATGGCTTGGGGCTAGGTATTAATGACCTTATTGAAGACCTTAAGAAGTATAAAATGT
>JBBQIF010000433.1:0-2465 GCA_038324665.1 Bacteroidia bacterium | reverse complement strand
TGTGGTGCGGCCAACGTTGGTGGCGGTCGATCCCGTGGATTTCCTGGGCAAGCTGACCTGCAGCGATCAGCCGGGCACTCTTCGGCGTTATGTCGCCACCTTCAGCGACGTGACTGGGAGCCTTAGAAAATTGGGGATTGGTGGGAGGGGGGAATACATTTAAATACACCAATGCAGAGGACTTTTTGCATTATCCATTTGCCTATACAAATTCTTATGTTGACAAATGGGCTTCAGAATTTACAAGTAATGGTGACGATTATTACAGAAGTGGAATCACAACTGTGACTGCAGATGGGTATGGGACACTAATTACCCCGGCCGGAACTTTTACCAATGTAATGCGCATACATTTTGTACAAGAATACCAGGATTCAGTAGATGTTGGAGGATTTCCGCTATTCATTAATTATTACAATGATGAATATATGTGGTATAAAGAAGGAGTGCATCTGCCTTTGGCTTTAGTGTATGAATTGGACAGCGATATCGGCAGTTTTTCCGGAGGAAGTTATAAAACTGGCAGCACCTCAGGAATTGATAACACAACCCTCATATCTACCAATTTTAATATTTTTCCTAATCCAGCTTCAAGTAGTGCAACAATTGAATTCAAATTAAATCAAAATGAACGCGTTGAAATTGTATTGATCAATTCTTTAGGACAGAAAGTGGACTATAGCATAAGTGCCAATGGTTTGCGTGGCAAAAATACACTTCATTTAGACGTGGCAGAATTACCTGAAGGTGTTTATTTTGTTCAGGCAATTACAGATGGAACGGTCAGGGTAAATAGACGTTTTGTCGTGTCAAGATAATAGGGTTCAAATTTTTATTATTTAAATAAGCCTGTTTTCTTCAAGATTTGCGAAGGAATAAAATTTGATTTTGGTCAATTATTATCCATAGTAATTTTTACCTTTTTTATAGAATTTTAAAAGAGGATTAAACCATTTGGATTTTTAATTGTCTTAATTTGCGAATTGTTATATTCTCTATGAAATTTATATCCTTTGTTGCCATTTTATGGTTATTATCCAATCAATCATTAAATGCACAAACCTATACTGTTAGCGGGCAAGTAGCCAAACAAAATGGCGAACCTCTCGCCAATGCGAGTATTACATTGCTAAAGCCCCGGGATTCGTCTTATATAAAAGGCACAACAACCAATAATAAAGGAGATTTTGAAGTGCAGGAAGTTAATAGTGGCTTTTATCTTTTAAGAGTTTCTTTCCTTGGTTATGAAGATACTTATAAATACGTTAAAGCCTTTAATCAGTCGGTGGTTGTCGAAAAGATAACTTTACAACCCAAAGCAGAAGAGATAGAAGGGGCAAAGGTTACGGGTGCAGCTAAACCTGTGATTCAAAAGGGAGATACATCAGAATATAGAGCTTCAGCATTTAAAACCAATCCAGATGCGAATGCAGAGGATCTTATAAATAAAATGCCGGGTGTTACAAATACCAATGGCAAAGTGCAAGTGCAAGGAGAGGATGTGAAAACAGTATTGGTTGATGGAAAACCATTTTTCGGTGATGATCCCAGTGCAGTGCTTAAAAATTTACCTGCAGATGCCATAGACAAAGTGCAGGTATTCGACCAAAAGAGCGCTCAAAGCCAGTTTACAGGTTTTGACGATGGCAATACTTCCAAAACTATTAATATCATTACCAAGGCACATTATAAAAATGGCGTTTTTGGTAGGGTATATGGTGGTTATGGTTACGACAATAAATGGAGAGGCGGTGCCAGTATCAACTCATTCAAAAATGAAAGAAAAATATCATTTTTATTCAATTCCAATAATATCAATGAACAGAATTTTTCCGCAGATGATTTATTAGGGGTTATGAGTTCTACTAGTGGTGGCGGATCATCGAGAGGTGGTGGGTCGCCGGGCGGGCAAGGTAGGAGCAGTGGAGGAGGGCCGCCGAATGCTTCTGATAATTTCCTTACCAATTCGCAAAATGGTTTAGTTACCACCCAAGCCTTTGGACTGAATTATACCAACAAATGGAAAAAGGTGGAATTAACAGGCAGTTATTTTTTTAATTATAGTAATAGCAATGCCAAAAGTAATTTATATAGGACTTATATCACTAGGCAATCCGAAGGCTTATTATATGCCCAGAATTCAAATACCATTAACAAAAATATCAACCAGCGTTTTAATCTGAGAATAGAGTGGAAAATCGATTCTTTCAATTCCTTTTTGTTTCAACCAAAGTTTTCTTCGCAGCAAAATAATACCAACCAGGATATTATTGGCTTTAATACGCAGCATGGTGATACATTAAGTAAGCTTTCTAATACTTATATTTCTAATCAAAATGGGTTTAACTTTAGCACACCCATATTGTATCGCCATTCTTTTAATACGAAAGGCAGGACTTTATCTGTAAATGCTACTCCGGGATATAACCAAAACGGAGGCAGCATTAAAATTTATTCGCTAAATC
>JBBQIF010000432.1:0-2485 GCA_038324665.1 Bacteroidia bacterium | reverse complement strand
GGGTCTTTACCCGAAGTTTCCAAAATCTTCTCACCCCAGCGACTGAATATTTGTATTTCCACATGAACGATGTTGGAGCCATAAACCTTAAATACTTCATTCAAATTATCGTCATTTGGCGTAAAAGCTATGGGAATATACACCAACATATCTTCGCAAAGTTTCACATCAATGGTATCAGTTGCAGAGCAATTATTTCTACTCACTGTGAGCCAATACTTGCCTGGTTGGTTGATAACAATGGAAGGTCTTGTTTCGCCGGTGTTCCATAAATAAGCACCTTGTTCCTTGGTGCTCAATATAATTTCATTGGCACATAAACTGGTGTCTATCCCCAAATCAACTTCAGGCATGGCGAGTTGGTCAATATAAATGGAATCTGTATTGCTACAAAATTGGTGACTGGCTGTAATATTGTACCAACCTTTAGTAGTTACTGCAATTGCTTTACCAGTAGCACCAGTATTCCATTGATAGGTTAAACCTTTGAGGCTATCAATCGATAAGTAAATAAATTTGCATGTAACAGAATCATAATTGACTTTGATTAGCGGTTTTTTAATCTCATCAATATTAATTGTATCGCCGCTTGGGCAGGAATTAGAATCTAACACTTTTACAGAATAAATGCCTTTTGAATTTACCGTTATTTGGGGTGCTATAGATCCAGTATTCCAGTTGTATTTGGCAAAACCAGAACTTGCTTTTATTAAATGGGAGAATTGATGGCAATAGGCGGTATCGTTGCCGATGAAGACTTTGAATTTGGGATAAACTGAAACATTGATTTTAACGGAATCTTTACAATGTCCTATGCTTTCAACGGTTAGCCATATATTGTAAATTCCGGATTTAATATAAGATTTTGTAAGAATAGTATCTTTACTATAAGTATTATCACCAAAATGCCAGGAGGACATTAATCTTTCATCGTCAACAAAAATACTGCTGTCCCTTAAATTAAATACATGACCTCCTATGCAAATGGCAGTATCCTTTGCTTTAATGACGGCTTTAATTTGGGGATTGCTGATTATGATTGTATCGGAACTCTTGCAATTATTGCTGTCTATAACTTTCAAGATATAGGTTCCTTTTTTAGAAATATTAATAGAAGGAGAAGAACTGTTAATGCTCCATGAATAAGCTATAAATTTCTTTTTTACCTGCAAAGTGGTACTAAAGGTGTTGCAGCATGATGTGTCTTTTCCCAAGTCTGGTTTTTGAGGGGCATTGATATAGATAGTAAAAGAAGTGCTATCTATATTCGACCTGAAATAGGTCATCATTTTAGCAGTATAGTTACCGGGACTGCTATAAATATGATAGACCCCTGTCTTACTCACCGAAGTATTGGCCATTCCGGAACCGGGGTCGCCAAAATTCCATTTTACAGAATCAAGATTAAATAGGTCTGATATTGTAAAAAAAGTAGAATCATCCATACATTTCCTGCTTACCTTAAAATACTTTTTTCTTAAAATGGATGGTACAAAATTAGGTAAACCAAATGTGGCGGTTTGTGGAAATATACTTACATCATTGCTTTTAAAGTAACATAACACCCCTGGCAAGTCAGGCAAATGGATGACCGAAAGGAAGTTGCTGCCATAAGGTGAAACATAAATTTTATGGTCAGGTCCCAGTTGCATGGCACAAAGGGGTTGGATAGTACTTTTATAGATAAGTGTTTTTGACAATGTATAATTTGAGAGATTTGTTGCAGAAAGATCGTACTGATAGATACTCCTTGAATTTCCTTCGCTGATATATAAAAACTTGGATAATGGTGAAAATTCAACACCGTAAGCCCCGCTTGTCTTGAAGACCCATGCATTTGAAATAACGCCTGTTGAAGCGTTGAAATCGGCAACCACCGATTGTGTAAGTCGTTCGTTCACATAGGCAATTCTTTTACCATCAGGGGATGCCTTCATGTATCCGATAGAAGTTGCCTGGCCCGGTCCCTGAATGATAAACCCGGTCTTGCTTACAATTGGAGTTGTATTTACACCAGCACTTGTAACATGGTAAGCCAGGATGGAATCGCTTTGCCAGACAGCCACCAAGACCCAATAATCATGCCCATTAGCGTCCAGCAGAGCGGTTATCTTCTCACAAACATTGTTTCTTATAAACTTGTTTTTATTAGTTTTGATAATGTCCCCTTTTCCAGCATTCAACTTCATATCCACTTCAGAATATTGAAGTCCGTCTAACCCAACCACCTCAGCAAGCGTAAAAATATAGTATTTGTCGAGACTGTCCGGCCTTGGAACTATAATGGCTGATTGTGTAGTAGATGGATCGCCCCTTAATCCCTTTCCATTTGGCATGATTTTATGTGTGCTATCCCAGACAGTTGTTCCATCTGTATAAAAAAGTAACCTGCCATTATAAGCACTTATCGTTGCACAACCTTCATTGGTGGAGAGCATGCCATTATTCAAAGCTGTAGGTGGAGTTGTGTTAAATGTTATACCGG
>JBBQIF010000431.1:0-2493 GCA_038324665.1 Bacteroidia bacterium | reverse complement strand
GATAAGATGTTGATTCACCAGGCCGGGGTTGATAGTTTACCTTTAACTGATCAAGAAGTGGAGGACAAAATGGACAATAACCTTCGTTTTTTTGAGAGGCAGATGAACAATAGGGCCAACCTTGAAAGATACTTGGGTATGTCTATAGGTGAATACAAAAAACAGATGATGCCTAAAGTACGTTCGCAAATGCTGATTGAAAGGATGGAGTCGAAGATCCAGGGAAATGTTAAGATAACACCCAAAGAGGTTAGAGATTATTACAAAAAAATACCAGAAGACAGTATTCCTTTTATTTCTGCAGAGGTTGAAGTGGCGCAGATTGCGATTAAACCTGTATTTAGTACTGAATCCAAAGAAATTGCTTGGGAACAAATTGACTTATTAAGGACCCGTATTTTAAATGGAGAAAGTTTTGCAAAACTTGCAGGACTTTACAGTAAAGACCCAGGAAGCAAAGGCAATGGCGGGTTATTACCTGAATTTGGCCGGAATGATATGGTGCCTGAATTTGAACGTGCTGCTTATAAAACAAAAAAGGACAGTATTTCTGAAATAATTGAAACAAAATACGGCTACCATATTTTAAAGATAGTAGATAAAAGAGGTGAAAGGTTAATTGTGAGACATATATTGATCAGTCCAATAATTGTTGAAGATGACCTTGAAAAAGTAAGGCACAAGATTGATTCAATTTTGCATTTATTGCGCAAGGATTCTATCGCATTTTGCGCGGCGGTTAAAAAATTTAGTGAAGATGATGAAACGAAAAGCAATTGTGGCTTTTTTACAGACCCCAATTTAGGCACACAAAAAATACCTTACGATTACCTGGATAAGGAAATGTCATCGGCCATAGGCAAATTAAAACCAGGTGAATATACTGACCCTATTCTGGGATTTTCCCCTGATGGCACAAGGTATTATAGGATATTATTTTTGAAGTCAGAATCTAAACCCCATGTTGCTAATCTTGAAGATGACTGGCAGCGCATACAATCACTTGCATTGGATGATAAAAGGAAACGGGAATTGAGCAACTGGGCAGATAAGAAAAGAAAAGATGTTTATATATTCATTAGTCCACACTACCTAAAATGTGGATTCTATGATGATTGGTTAACCGTTAAAAGATAAATTAAAGATATGAGCGATATAGCAACAGCAGAAAAATTTACCCAAACCTACAAACAAATTCAGGATGAAATAGGCAAGGTAATTATTGGTCAGAATGAAGCAGTGAATGGTGTACTTAACACTTTGTTTTGCAACAGCCATGCCTTATTGGTGGGTGTGCCCGGTCTGGCAAAAACACTATTGATCAAGACCATTTCAGAAGTGCTTGACCTTGAATTTAACCGCATACAATTTACGCCGGATTTAATGCCTGGCGATATTACTGGCAATGAAATATTAGACGAAACAAGGCAATTTAAGTTTATCAGAGGTCCGTTATTCGCTAATATAATTCTCGCGGATGAGATTAACAGGACCCCACCTAAAACCCAATCAGCATTGCTTGAGGCGATGCAGGAAAGAAGCGTTACAGTAGGAGGTAAAACCCATGTGCTCGAACATCCGTTTTTTGTATTGGCCACTCAGAATCCAATAGAACAAGAAGGAACTTATCCATTACCCGAAGCGCAACTCGATAGGTTCATGTTTAACCTAACATTAGACTACCCAACTTTTGAAGAAGAACTGACTATTGTTCGGAACACTACTTCAAGCAGCTCTGCGAAGGTCAACAAAATAATTAATTCACAGGAGATAATGGCTTTTCAGGATTTGGTGAGGAAAGCGCCAATTGCGGAGAATGTATTGAATTATGCGGTAACCCTGGTGAGCAAAACCAGACCAAAAACAACTATGGCAACTGCCAAAGTGAATGAATATATTAGCTATGGAGCGGGTCCGAGAGCAGGGCAGTTTTTAATATTGGGTGCCAAATGCCACGCATTAACACAAGGCAAACTGTCTCCAGATATAGAAGATGTAAGGGCAATGGCCTATAATGTATTAAGACATCGCCTAGTAAAGAATTACAAAGCCGAAGCAGAGGGATTGAGCAATGATGACATTGTGAAGGAACTGCTATAGGGGAAGTTGGCAACTTTTTAGTTGGCAGTTGGCAAAAAGAGCAAATTCCAGTGATCTTATCAATCTTGATACGATGCTGAAATTATTGCCAACTGCCAACTCTCACTTCGTGGTTGCTTTGCGGTGCCAACTGGTTCTACTTTATCCTAATATACACCAGCTTATTATTATTCCCCGTCTCCCGTTCATCTACCTGAAACTTATCTATGCTTTTTATTAGGGAGAGCATTTTATTGAATCCATAATTCCGTGGGTCGAAATCGGTTTGCTTTTTCAGCATTAAATTACCCAAATCGCCCAAGAAAGTCCATCCATTCTCATCGGCAAGATCGTTGATGGAATCGGCACGTAGTTTGATTAGAAAGCTATTTACAGGCTCTATGCCTGAGTTTA
>JBBQIF010000430.1:0-2517 GCA_038324665.1 Bacteroidia bacterium | reverse complement strand
GCTTGATACAGATAACTACTTCGGAATTATCAAATTGTTATTTTATTTCTAAAAAAAGACATATTTGTTTGCGAATTTGCATAATTGAACAATTATATTGTATATTTGCCCAATATTTTTACAAAAATGAAACTAAAAAATTTATTAGTCATTGCTTCTCTCTTTACCCTCGTATTGTCTTCATGTAAGTACGATGAAGGTCCAGGGATTTCTTTAAGAACCAAACGCGTAAGGGCAAGTAATGAGTGGATTGTTACTAATTATCAAATTGGCGGATCAGTTGATGATGCACAAAAGGCTTCATTTTCACATGGAGATTCCTTGGTAATGGTATTTCAAATTGGCACTGGCGGTAGGTATTCTTTTAACCTCCAATATACAAAGTCATATCAGGCAACAACAACTTGGCATAAATACTTTGTAGCTAACAAGACAGGTTTAGTTTCTTTGTATTATGACTATAACCAAAATAGTTTCTTTAAAAAGGTAGGTAGCAATGGTGCATGGACTTTTGCCAACAAGCATGATGAAATTCATTTTGGTCCAAATGATTTGTCGCATAACTATACTGAGGATAAGCCATTGGTATGTAAAATAATTATGCTAAAGAAGAAAATGTTAAAATTGGAGTTTGTGAATGATGATAGTAAGAAGCACCTGATTACTTTCGAGCCCTTAAATGAGGAGCCAAAGCTTTTAAAATAATATACAGCTGAAAAATATTTAAGTCCTGCAATTATTTGATTGCAGGACTTTTTTTATACCCGTTTTTTAACCTAATTTTGAAATCGATTATATGAGAGAACTTTTTGAATACAATACCCAATCTAAAAAATTAATAATATCTGAGTATGGACGGTCTTTTCAAAATATGGTAGAACATGTTTTGACTATTCAAGATAAGATTAAGCGGACAAAAATGGCTGAAGCCCTTATAGGTGTTATGGAAGTGTTGAATCCGCTGGCAAAGGAACAGGCAGATTACAAGCAAAAATTTTGGGACCACTTGCATATTGTTTCTAATTTTAAATTAGATGTTAACAGTCCATATCCCATACCGGAACAAGATGCCATCGTAAAAAAACCTGAGCCTATTCCTTACTCGTCGCAACCTATTAAATTCCGCTTTTACGGCAGGAATTTGCAGTACATGGTGAATAAAGCTGCTAAAATTGAAAACCCGGAAATGAAGAATGAGTTTTTGAATTTACTGGCTTCTTTCATGAGTAACTCCTCCCGGAACTGGAACAACGAGAATTTGACAAATCAACAATTGGCAGAACATTTAAAGATGATGTCGAATAGTAAACTGGAGGTAAACCCGGAAGAACTTGAAATTACATTGGAACAAAGAAGAAAAAAATTCTTTAAACCGAATAACAGCAATAGCAACAGTAATAACAAGTTTTACAACAAGAACAAAAAGCACAATAATTATAAAAAGTAATTCTCTGTAAATGTCGACTTTTAAAGTAACGGGGGGTAAAAAGCTAAAGGGTGAAATTGTTCCCCAAGGCGCGAAAAATGAAGCCCTTCAGATAATTTCGGCAGTGTTGCTGACACCCGAAGAAGTAATTGTCAATAATATTCCAGGTATCAGGGATGTTATGAAATTAATTGAACTCCTAATGGATTTAGGAGTAAAAGTGAGTAAGCTAGGAGAGGAATCTTATTCATTCCAGGCTGATAACATTAACCTGGATTACCTGAATTCAGATGATTTTAAACTAAAAGGTGCAGGATTAAGAGGTTCCATAATGATCATTGGCCCTTTACTGGCAAGGTTTGGCAAAGGTTATATTCCCAGCCCGGGAGGCGATAAAATTGGAAGAAGAAGGTTGGATACTCATTTTATAGGCTTCATGAAATTAGGAGCAAAGTTCGAATACCTCCCTGATGAACAATTTTATAAAGTTTCCACTCCCGATGGGAAATTAAGTGGTGCCTACATGCTATTAGATGAAGCATCTGTAACAGGTACTGCCAATATAGTTATGGCAGCGAGTCTTGCCAATGGCATTACCACGATATACAATGCAGCTTGTGAACCCTACCTACAACAACTTTGTAAAATGCTGAACCGCATGGGTGCGAAAATCAGTGGTATCGGCAGTAATTTATTAACTATAGAAGGCGTAGAGAATTTAGGTGGAACCACCCATACCATGTTGCCTGATATGATTGAGATTGGCAGTTTTATTGGCCTTGCTGCCATGACAGAAAGCGAAATAACGATTAAGAATTGCTCAATTCCCGAGTTAGGCGTTATACCTGATATTTTTAGGAGATTAGGGATACAAATGGAATTTAAGGGGGATGATATATTTATTCCTTCTCAGGCACACTACCAAATAGATACATTCATAGATGGTAGTATATTGACAATTTCGGATGCCCCATGGCCAGGTTTTACCCCCGATTTAATTAGCATAATATTGGTAACGGCAACACAGGCAAGAGGAAATGTGCTCATTCATCAGAAAATGTTTGAGAGCCGTTTGTTTTTTGTAGATAAAC
>JBBQIF010000429.1:0-2522 GCA_038324665.1 Bacteroidia bacterium | reverse complement strand
TGGCTCCTCTGATGAAAGTTTCTTCAATATCGTGTTCAGATGCTGAAGTGGAATAAATAGCAATTGCTACATCTTTTAGTTGGGGTAAAGATTTTATTTCCTCCAGACAGTTCATCCCTGTTTTGCCAGGCATGTTTAAATCGAGAAAAAGTACATGAGGCGGCACAATACCATCCTTTGTAAGGTAGTTCATTAACTCTATCCCATCATTAAATGTTTGAACATTGGTGTTAATTTTTATTTCCTTAAAGGCATCTTTAAAAAAAAGGCGATCGTCCTCATCATCATCAGCAAGTAGTATATGTATTGCTTCGTTTTGCATTTTTGTTTCTTATGAATTATAAAATATATTGTACTTTTTCTACTTAATAGTTATTAGGCTAACTAGAGGCCAAAGTGGTACGTCTTTTTATCATGATTCGTTGAAAAGCACTTGGCGTTAAGCCCGTAGCATTTTTAAATTGTGTACTGAAATGGGCCACACTGCTGTAATTAAGTTTCCATGCAATCTCAGTAAAAGTTACTTCATTGGTGGTGATTAATTGTTTTGCCCGTTCAACTTTTTGTACTATGATAAAATTGCCTATGGAGGTGTAAGTAATATCTGAGAAAAGATTAGAGATATAACCATAGCTATGGCCGATTTTGTTAGAAAGGTAAGCTGAAATTTTTGAATTGGTCAGTTTTTCCTCCGAATATACCAATTCAATAATAGCATCCTTTATTTTCTGTACAAGTATACTCTTATGGTTCTCTACTACCTGAATACCATAGCTATTAAGTCCAGAATTAAGTTCTTTCAATTTTGTTGTAGAAACAGTTTCTTTTATCTCAACTTCACCAAATCCTAGCACGGCATATGTCAATTCCAGTTTATCCAATTGTTCCTGGAGCACAATTTTGCAAATAGCATTGATGTCATATTTTAAGTAAAGTTTCATTGTCTAGCTGCAAATATAGTAAAATAACATTAGGAGTGGGCATCGATGTTATCACGTGTTTTGAATTGATTACCAATAGTTTATATTTCTAAGAGTTAAAGCGATGGCACACAACTGATTTAAAAAATAGTAAATGTCTTGGACTTTATAACCTGTAGACTTGCTTACAGTTCGCAATAGATTGCATTATAGATAATTATATTGTAATGAATCCAGAGAATGAAGGCTATTAGGCCTTGTAACTAGTCCTAACTTATGAATAATCCACCGACAATACACGTAAAATATACTATCCTAAGAGTCTGACACCCATGTTTATTTGAAAAGCTAAACCTTGCATTGGTGTTGTATTATAATTAGAAATTTTTATATGATTTACAGTTTCACCTTCAATACTTGGCGAAACAGTGTATTCAATCTGTTAAATTGAATGTTGACAGATGAGTTGTTCGAGTTGGTGAGCCGCCACCACCCCGGATTGACGCCAAATTATTTTGCCTTTCCTAAACAATAAAAGTATTGGAATACTTTGAATTTTATAGGCCCATGCAGCTTCAGGAGATTGGTCAATGTCAACCTTAATAATAGTTGCTTTATCGCCTAACCTTGTCTTTAACTCTTCGAGCATAGCCTTCATCATTTTACTCGAACCGCACCAGGTGGCTGTAAAGTCCACCAATGTTGGTTTGTTGCTGTTAATTAATTCTGAGAATCTGCTCATTTTATTAAGGTATTATTGACATTTTTATTATATTTATGGAGTCTCGCTGCTTTTGTTGGCTCATAGCTAAAGGGACATAGTCTTTAATATGTTCAGCAGGGTTTTCTAATTCTGCAAATTCGCCATTTACATTTAACCTATGCCACGGTTTTCTTTTTCCGAATGGATACGCGCCATAGATCACTACAGGTGTGCCATAGGCTGCAATCTTAACATCACTTTCCAAGATCCATCCTTCAGCCCAATTGTAAAGCCATTTAGCATCATGTTCCAACAGGCGAGTGCAGGCGTGCGATGCAGGCAAGCCGGGGAGGTCATACTGGTGCATGGAAATGCCTTTAAAGTTATCCAAGTTAAAGTACCATTTCATTTTCCATTCATCGTTAAAAGTACTAGTAGCTTCCTTTGCTTTCCAATTTGTGTTGAAAAAACCAGTGTCGGTAGGTGTTGATTGCTTGCCCATACTTACCGGTCCCCAGCGGATTAACAGGCCGTATTCATAAGCTGCAAAGGTTTCACCTCTATATGAAAAAAAAATAGTTTTCTTCATATCTTTTATGGACTCAATTTTACTTGGATATGTGGAATAGTAGTTAAGGTCACTTTGAAACGTATCTGGTATTATAATTGAATCTTGCAAAATCAAATGATGTCTATCAACCCTATTTAATGCATTTAGCACCTGCAAGGTGTCTTCGTTCTGAAGTGATTTTAGCCAATCTTTCGTTTCCTTATCTACCTCAATCAGCCGATAATGGATGATAAGTCCGATTTCGTGGCTAGTGGAGTCTTGTTTATTGTTAACGGTTTGATGACTCTCAGAAGAAGGAAGTTTTTTATTGCAACCTGTAATCATAAAA
>JBBQIF010000428.1:0-2550 GCA_038324665.1 Bacteroidia bacterium | reverse complement strand
AGTTTGAATATCCGAATGCTCACATGTTAAATGAAAAGGATGTCATTTTGATAAAAAATACATTATTTCGGTACAAAAAATACAAAAATGAAGCACATAGGGATTCCTTGGATTATTTAATTGACAAAATACAAAAAACATTAGGGCTAGATTTATTGTTAATGACTGAAGAGCTAAAGGTAAAATTTCTCAATAGAGTAGTATCGGAATATATAATTCTAACACGATAACAATGAATCTATACACCATAAACACAGGTCATTTTAAATTAGACGGGGGCGCCATGTTTGGGGTTGTACCCAAAAGTATCTGGCAAAAATTAAACCCTGCAGATGATAACAACATGTGCAGTTGGGCCATGCGCTGCCTATTAATACAGGAAGGCAACAGACTGATACTAATTGATAATGGTATAGGCAATAAACAAAGCGAAAAATTCTTCGGTTACTATTACCTGCATGGTAATCACAGCCTTGATAATTCATTGAATCAACTTGGTTACCACCGCGATGAAATTACAGATGTTATTTTAACACACTTGCATTTTGATCATTGTGGCGGTAGCATTGAATGGAACAATGATAGGACAAAATATCAAACTGCTTTTAAAAACGCCACCTACTGGTCGAGCGAAGAACATTGGCAACATGCACTTAACAGTAATCCAAGAGAAAAGCCAAGTTTTTTAACAGAGAACATTGTGCCGATACAGGAAAGTGGGCAGTTAAAGTTTGTAAAATTCCCAACAGAAATTGCGCCTTACATTAACTTGCGCACTGTTTATGGTCATACCGAAGCGATGATGTTGCCACAAATTGATTACAATGGCCAAACTATTGTTTTTTGTGCGGATCTTATACCCTCAATGGGGCATGTGCCTGTAAGTTATGTCATGGCCTATGACATCAAGCCACTGGAAAGTATGCTGGATAAGCAGGTATTCCTACAAGAGGCAATAGACCGAAATTATATCTTGTTTTTTGAGCACGACAATAAGAATGAATGTTGCACAGTGCAAAAAAATGAGAAAGGGCAGTTCATGGTGAAAGATATCTTTGATCTTATGTCAATTATTTAGTAATGCCATCAAGCGATTTCTCATGGAAGTGGTGGAATGCTGGCAGGTTAAGATTCAACCTTATTATGCTTACAATGCTTGTAATCAAACTAATCATGTACAAGGTGTTGGACGCGAAAATTTTTTATCCGCCACTTGTTTTCATTGAACCTGTTGCACTCTTATTTTTAAATATGTTTTTTGCCATTGGCCTTTATTATGAAGCATTGGTTATTTTAATTTCCAAAAAGGAACTGAAAGAAAAAACAAGAATAATGGTAAAGAAACTTACTGTAATTCCCTTGTTATTTCTCTATTCACTTTATTCAGTTTGGGATTTCTTTTATAGTATTTAGGAGTTAAAACATCAAATTGGATTAGTTTATCAGTTTAAATAATGAATTTGACTTATGAATAAATTCAGAAGAAAATTAGAAATGGAATTTGAACCACAAAGGAGGCACAAAAGAACACAATAGTTTAGTTTCTGAATAAATTCAGAAAGCCTTTTATGGAGCAAATCGGAATAAACCTTGCGGAAGCTTTTAAAAGTTCACTTTTAAACCCTATTGTGCTCTTTTGTGCCTTTGTGGTTAATGGTTTTGATTCTTCAACTTGCATTAAAGTATAATTAAGGTTGAAGTTGATATAATGTCATTAAAGAGGTTCTTTGCAAATTTTCCCGAAATAAATTATCTTTGTTACTTATACCCACTTTGTAAATGAAAAGAGTTGTAACATTTTTGTTGCTATTATTGTGTTTGAATCTCACTGCTCAACAGGCAGTTAAGCTCCAGAATTTGGAGATTCTTACTATTAATAACCAAAACCAATTGCCCTCCTTTATTTCATTCAGTTCTGCAACCAACAGACCTAATATAGATAATATCAATGAATGGTTCATGAAGCATTTAAACGCCAATTTAGATTTTAACCTTGTGGCTGTTGGTCGTATCATAGATGCGAGTGGGGCAGCGCATACTAGATTTAAACAGTACTATAAAGGAATTCCTGTTGAAGGAAGTATGGTGAATACCCATTTCGTGAATAGTGAAATGAAGAGTCTAAACGGGAATTATTACACCGAATTAAATGTTGATATTTCTCCTTCAATTACAGAGCAAGAGGCCTTGAATATGGCATTGGCAAAATATGGACCTGTAGAATTTGCATGGCAGAATAAAGCCTCAGAAGAATTTTTAAAGAAAATAGAAAATAATCTTGCAGCTACATACTACCCCAAAGCAGAATTAGTGATTATCGGAAAGGACTATTCTCAATTGCAGGCCGATTTTAGGTTGGCTTATAAGTTTAATGTGTATGTGTCAGAACCGCTTTCACGAGAAATGGTTTATGTAGATGCACTTAATGGCGAAATATTATTTATTGAAGAATTAATACATACAACAGATGTTCCTGCTTGGGCAAAAACAAAATATTCGGGTGTACAATCGATAACTTGTGACAGCACACATGCCGATTCATTTTTTCTC
>JBBQIF010000427.1:0-2552 GCA_038324665.1 Bacteroidia bacterium | reverse complement strand
ACACGATAAGACAATTAAAAACAAAGGAATAGACGATCAAGTTCAACTTTTAGAAACTAATATTTCTGAATTAAATGAAAGTATTAAAAGCGAAACATCACAGATCAACAATATAAAGTTGCCATTGGAAAAATACAGGATGTATTGGTTGTCAGGTGCATTGTTAGTAGTAGTTGGAGGCTTGATATTTTCTTTTTCAAGAGCGCAGAAAAAAAGTGAAGGTTGGGGTGCCATGCAATACCCACAGTTGGTATTGGGCATGATAGCCATTTTTACATACGTAGGCGTGGAAGTTGCCATAGGGAGTAATCTTGGAGAATTATTAAAACTGAAGGAATTCGGTGGGCTACAATCTTCAGAAATCGCGCCTTATGTCTCCATGTATTGGGGCAGCTTGATGATAGGTAGATGGGCAGGAGCGATTAGTGTTTTCAACCTCAAAGGAGCTGCAAAAAACTTGGCAATGGTGATTGTTCCGTTAATTGCTTTTATGGTTATTCTTAGTGTCAATATCATTTCCGGCATGGACATGAAACCACTGTATTATTATATTTTGTGCGTGTTTATTCAGATTGGCGCCTTCTTCCTCAGCAAAGATAAACCGGCAAGGACTTTAATGATTTTTGGCAGTCTTGGCTTAGCCGCAATGTTTACTGGATTAATGACAACAGGTTCCATCGCCATATACTCGTTTCTGGCTGGTGGATTAGCTTGTAGCATCATGTGGCCTGCTATTTTCAGTTTATCAATTATCGGGTTGGGAAAATATACTTCTCAGGGTTCTGCTTTTTTGATTATGATGATATTAGGCGGAGGTATAATTCCTCCTTTACAAGGTAAATTATCTGATATCATTGGTATTCATCAATCATATGTGGTAGGTGCTGTTTGTTTCGTTTACCTTACTTTATTTGCTGTATTGGTAAAGGGAATCCTAAAAAGGCAGGATATTGATGTGGATAGTATTGAAGCAGAAGGTCACTAGTTGGCTTCTGTCTATAATGTTCGCTGACGATAAAATAAGCATATGCGGCGAGGCAATTAATCGAATGTTTGGTAGAGAAGCGATTAATCGCTTCTCTACCTATACAAATTACGCTATCAGGATTAGTTCGACTTAGAATTTTTATTGCCCTGAAAATTAATGGAATTTTGGCACATAAATCCTGATGAGCTTCGCTATCAGGATTAGCCACTGATGAGCTTCACTATCAGGGACTAGTTTCGACTTAGAATTTTTATTGCCCTAGTGGGCAATAAAAATATAGTCTCACTAATCCGTTAACTTACCACCAGCATTAATCCACGTCATGATCTTATCTTTATCTGACTGAGAAAGGCTACCCATACTGTCAACAACAGCTTTGTATACGATGGATTGACCCAAAAAAACTATTTTACAATCAGTACTTAGGATATCAATTGGCGCATCATCATTACCTGTAGCATGGCAGGAAGAGCCCTGACAATTTTCTGAAACAATGGAGGCAACTTGGATATAATTAGGCCCTTTGGTTTTATTTTCCGGTACTGTAAAGGCCGTCGTCTTTGTGCAGCCGTCAAGATCCTTTACAGTAATTTTATAAGTGCCCACTGTAAGGTCATTAAAAGTGGGATCAGCCCCGAATACTCCTGAATTTAATTGGTATGAAAAACCTGAAGAACCTGTTGCAACTATGGCTAGTTTGCCATTGGATGAACATTGTGAGGAAGCGGTTATAGTGGCTGTTACCACTATTGGTTTAGTAGAACAATCTAATTTAATATCCGCTTTTCGCTTACAAGCAAAGAAGAAAAATAGAACAAAAACAAGCAACGTGAAGCATAGTTTAGTAAATTGCATACCATATAGATAGACAAATTTACTACTAAAAGGTTGTATTCTGTCCCCTATTTTTTTAATTCAGCGTAATATTCGTAGAAAAATGGAATGGTTTCAATTCCTTTATTGAAATTAAACAGTCCGTATTTTTCATTAGGTGAATGCAATGAATCACTGTCAAGGCCGAATCCCATCAATACAGATTTTATACCAAGTTCAGCTTCAAATAAAGCAACAATTGGAATACTGCCACCGCCCCTTGTAGGGATAGGTTTTTTGCCAAAAGTCTTTTCCATTGCCTTTGCGGCTGCCTGGAATTCCAAACTATCTGTAGGTGTTAAAACCGGTTCACCACCGTGGTGTGCAGTTACCTTCACTTTAACATTAGATGGGGCCGCTAACTCAAAATAATCTTTAAATAAATTGGATATCTTTTCAGAATTCTGTCCGGGTACCAAACGCATACTTATTTTTGCATTGGCCTTACTTGGCAATACAGTTTTAGAACCCTCTCCCGTGTAACCGCCCCATATACCATTCACTTCAAGCGTTGGTCTTATGCTGGTTCTTTCCACCGTTGAAAATCCTTTTTCTCCCCATACTTCAGCAATACCAAGGTCCTTTTTATAAGCTTCCAAGTCAAATGGCGCTTTACCCATTTCTGCCCTGTCAGCATCCGTCACTGTTAATACATCATCATAAAAACCGGGAATAGTAACATGGTTATTTT
>JBBQIF010000426.1:0-2564 GCA_038324665.1 Bacteroidia bacterium | reverse complement strand
TTGTCAATTAAAGGATCGTTGAATGCATCTATATGCCCACTCGCTTTCCATGTAGTTGGGTGCATAAAAATGGCGGCATCAATCCCTACAATATTCTGGTGCATTTGCACCATGCTTTTCCACCAGTAATCTCTTAAATTCTTCTTTAATTCGGCACCTAATTGTCCATAATCATATACGGAACTTAAGCCATCATAAATTTCGCTCGACTGGAAAATAAAGCCGTATTCTTTGCTGTGCGATATTATATTTTTAAACAATTCTTCTGGATTCATAACTTGGCGCAAAGGTAAGGATTTTAGCTACAGAATATCATCTTGTTTAACAACGTTTTAGTAAAATGCAAAGCCATTTATGACAAGTTTTAATGGTATTATTTACTTAGCGATACACCGACAGGACGGGTTTTTAATTCTAGAAATCTTACCCGATTAGCATTGACTTTTCGTTAGAACTTAGGGCCTAAAGCAAACCTATATTTGATGCGTATAAACACTAGATTTTAAAGGGTTATTAACATATCTCTCCACACTCAATTGTCATTTTTTTGTCTTTTTTGGATGTTTTTTACTGAGATGTGAAACGTTTTTACACTTTTGTGCGTCTAATAGAAAAGTGAGATACAATATTTGGAATCATTTTTGTGTTATATAGATAGAAATTAATGAACACTGATAAAAACATAACGAAGGTGAAAAACAGAAGAAGAGGAATGGAAAAGCCAATCCGTAAGGACGGTGATGGCATTAAACAAGGCCCTGCAGGGGTTTAGTTTATTATAGTTTTTTTAAACTACAGTTCCTTCCTGCATTCTTTCTGCATTCTCTGCCACTTTTAAGGCATCTATCATGCCTTGTATATCGCCCCCTAAAAAAGTGTCTAAAGCATAAATTGTCATATTAATTCTGTGGTCCGTTACCCTACTTTGAGAGAAATTATAAGTCCTGATCTTGGCACTGCGGTCACCACTGGCTACCAATGTTTTCCTAGTATGTGCAATTTTGGAATTATGTTCTTCCATTGCCCTTTCATATAACTTTGTTCTTAAGATTTGCATGGCTCTTTCCCTGTTGCCGAGTTGGGATCTATCAACCTGACAAACAACTACTATGCCCGAAGGTCTGTGCGTTAACTGCACCTTTGTTTCTACTTTATTCACGTTTTGACCACCAGCACCACCGCTTCGGCTAGTTTGCATATCAATATCTGCCGGATTCAGTTGCACATCTACCTCTTCTGCCTCCGCAAGCACTGCTACTGTGGCTGCAGAAGTATGCACGCGACCCGCACTCTCAGTCTTTGGTACCCTTTGCACACGGTGAACACCACTTTCATATTTTAAATCGCCGAATACATTTTTACCTGTTACCTCCAGAATTACTTCTTTGTAACCTCCCGCTGTACCTTCGTTTTCATCCATAATCTCTACCTTCCAACCGCGATCTTCACAATAGCGCATGTACATTTTCATTAGGTCGCCGGCAAATAAGCTCGCCTCATCACCACCCGTGCCAGCCCTTATTTCCATGATGGCATTTTTAGCATCTTCCGGATCTTTGGGAATCAATAATAACTTTATTTTCTCTTCAAGGATATTGATTTTAGCTTCCATTTCATCGGCTTCCTGCTTGGCCATTTCCTTTATTTCCTGGTCCTTTTCATTGGCCAAAAGGTCTTTTGCCTGCTGGTAATAGTTGAGCGTAGTGCGGTATTCGCTGGTGGCTTCAACGATTTCTTTTAAGTCGCTATATTCTTTGTTGAGTTGGGTAAAGCGCTTCATATCCGACATGGTATCCGGACTGCTCAATAGCATTTCTACTTCTTTATAACGCCCTTCAATGGCTTCTAATTTTTCTAACATGGTTTCAAATTATACCGAAAACTTATTTTTCGGAATAGGAGTGCAAAATTAGGTTTTCATCTGTTAAAATATATAGCATTTCTTTTTCAATGCGAATGTTTTTTATTTTTCCATTAAAAGGAAGGTTTAGTTTCATGAATTGGAAGCTAAACGTATTAAAAGTATAAACCGTGCTGTCTTTAATATAGAGTATTTGGATATTTACCAACTGCTCATTGTTCAACTTGAATGACTTGCTACTATCTTCACTCATTACGGTTTTTAATACCTGAAATGCCGTAATACTATCTGTTAAAACTGTTTTTGTGTAATTGATGAATGCATCAAAATTCAATAAGGCGCCATTGTTTAAAACATAGAGCACACTGTTAAAATCAACTATGCTTTCAGGCATAATTGGCTCGCCACTAATAATGGTATTCAAGGATGCACTTTCACCTATAAATTTGGAGTCCTTGCTGTATTTTTTAATTTTCAGGTCGGCCATATCCATGAGCCAAAGTTGGTTATCGAAACTGCGAGCAAAGGCAGCGCATTGTTGTATGCCAATATCTTCAAGATTTGTTTCACCCCTTAGATTTAATAAATTATCGAGGTAGAGAATTTTATTTTGGTCGCGGTAAAAAACATAAATTTCAAAAGCATTCGTAGCATCAATAGTGGTGATATTGCCTAAAACCTTAAAATTGGCTGTAGCCAGCTT
>JBBQIF010000425.1:0-2570 GCA_038324665.1 Bacteroidia bacterium | reverse complement strand
AGATTTCAATCCTCCCAATAAACTCGATACAGCCATAACCAAGGGTTACCTTGAAAATATTTTTGTGGCCAAGTATGATAAATCCGGTAAATATCTTTGGCGCTTTGTAATAAAAAGTACAGGGCCTTATGCCAATGTTATTACGGACCTTGAGACCGACCTGCAAGGCAATATTATTATAAGCGGGGCTTACCGTTCGGGATGTGACCTTGATCCTGATCCAAATAAAACAGTCATGGCAACAACAAAAGGAAGTGGGGGTTCTTTTATCGCTAAATATGATAAGGATGGTCATTATCTGTGGTCTGTTCTATATGTTGGGAACGGCCTCTTTGCGGCTTCAGCAAATGATATTGAGATTGATGCTAAAGGCGATATTTACGCAACCGGTACCTTCCAGGGGTTGAATGATTTTGATCCGGATACCACCAAAACAACCAATACTTATGGTGGAAGCAATTCTATCTTTGTCGCTAAATATTCTAAAGCAGGCAAGTACCTTGACTTGCATTATATTTACTGTGCGGATCCCAATCATAGCTATCCCATAGATATGAAGGTAGATAGAACAGGAAGTGTCTATTTAACAGGGAATCTCTACAGCAATACTTTTGCCGTGAAAGGAAATGAATATCCTAACGGTCCTCAGTTGACGAGCAAGGGCTTTGGTGATATTTTTCTTATCAAATTGAATGCGAATCTCGACCCTGTTTGGTACCATAGTATGGGTACAACAGAACGTGAATTGCCGACAGGTCTTGCCATAGATGACAGCGCCAATATTTACCTTACCGGTGATTTTTCCCAACCTCTTGATATAGATCCTAGTGCAAATGTATGGATGCTTAATAATGCCGATCCTACTTTTTCAAGGCATGTTTTCCTTGCTAAATACGATTCAACCGGACATTTAAAATGGGCCAAATCATTTGCCGGTAAAAGTGGTTCTTTAGGTGCGGGTATCGACTTGGATATGAAAAGGAATATTTACCTCGGTATCATAGCAACCCCTGATACGATTTGGTTAAATCCGGGTGTAGATAAAGCATTTGTTTATTTAGCGGGTGGCGGCTGTGGTTTTGTAAAACTGAATGCCAATGGTGTAGGTTTAAATGGCAACGTTTATGCCGGTATGAACATTGCGCAATACCAGTCGAATATGGATGTTGATCCATTGGGTAATCTAGCGGTTACACATAAATTTTCGGGTGCTATAGATCTTGATTTTTCGAGTAAATCGATTACTTATAATGCCATTAATTACTATGATGCATTTACGGCAGTTTATTCAACTTGCGGACCCGGTGGTATAGTTGCAACGCCTGTTATATTGGCCAGTGCAGATAGCATTTGTAAAGGGGACAGTGTGCGCCTTCGCATTGTCAATAAAGGTTATGACCAGATTGTATGGTCAACTGGAAAACAGGATACTTTTATTACAATATATACTGCCGGTGTTTACAAAGTTCTGGTATCAAAACAATGCAATTATCCTGAAGTTGATTCAATCATCGTTAGGTCATGCAGTACCTCAGGCGTTAATAATATTGTTAGAGCAAATAATAACCTCTTTATTTATCCTAATCCTGCTGTATCACATGTCAATATAGTAATAGATGGAAAAGAGGCCATTCAACAAATAATGGTGTATGATTTGAAAGGAAGTATTTTAGATATTGTTGGTACACAAACTCAGTTGAATTCCTATATACTTAATATTGCAAATTTTCCACCGGGCGTTTATATTGTAAAGGTAATTACAGATGGGAATGTATTCAACAAGCGATTGATTATTGCGCAATAATGCTGACTAGCCTCAATCCCCCAACACATTTACCGCCTTTACAAACCTGCGATGATAGCCCTCCTGTTTCAAGCTGGAAATCATCACCTTCATCTCACTGCCCGATGATGAATGTATAAATTCGGTCTCCATGCCCTTTGGATCAGTCACCAACCCTACATGGCCTATGGCATTCCTCGTAGGACTTAGAAAAACCAGAATATCGCCTTTTCTGGCATTTTCAATAGGGATTTCCTTGCCAAAATTTGTAAATCCGGAAGAGCTTCGCGGCACCTCTATTTTAAAATGGGTATAAACATAATAAACAAAACCAGAACAGTCGAAACCATCCGCACTGCACGCCGCATCAACATAAGGTGTGCCGAGCAAGTTCATAGCAAAGTCCATGATACTATCCCTTAGTGGAACTTTAATCTCTTCTATTTTAAATGTATCTTTTTGAAGCGGTTCAATTATTGATGTATCAATAATTTCAGGTGCATGTTTCGCTTCCTTAAGCAGTCCATAAGAGAGGATGCACAAGATGATGAAAGGTAAGCCAATGAGCAATGTAAATTTTGAAGGATTCATTTTGGTACTTTCGTAAAGGAATTGTTTATATGCATAGAATGCGGCACCAGCCATGGAAGAAAAAGTCTTCTTTTCTTATACTAAGAAACCGATTCTACAAATCTCGGTGCAAAGAATGGAGGTAGTATTATATCTTTTTCAATGATATTTATACTATCCGCATTGTGTGGTCAATGTAAAAAACCGTCATGGTAAG
>JBBQIF010000424.1:0-2577 GCA_038324665.1 Bacteroidia bacterium | reverse complement strand
TGAGTTGCAATTTCTGGTTTTACATAAATCTCCATCCTGTGGCCCATATTAAATACCTTGTACATCTCCTGCCAGGGTGTATTACTTTGTGACTGAATGGTACGAAATAAAACAGGCGTTTCGAAAAGGTTGTTTTTTATGATATGCAATGGTTGTTTAACAAAATGCAGAACCTTTGTTTGGCCACCACCTGTGCAGTGAATCATACCGTGTATTTCCGGTTTTAAAGTTTTGAAAATTGCTTTGATAACTGGGGCGTAAGTCCTAGTAGGTGAAAGTACCATTTGCCCTGCATTTAAAGGGATTCCTTCTACAGAATCGTTTAATTTTAAATGACCGGCATAAGCAAGTTCAGCACCCATTTGTTCATCATAACTTTCAGGGTATTTTTCCCTGTAAAAAGCACTAAAGACATCATGCCGTGCACTCGTAAGTCCGTTGCTGCCCATTCCGGCATTGTATTGTTTTTCATAGGTTGCCTGCCCATAGCTGGCAAGACCCACAATTACATCGCCAGCAGAAATAGTATGGTTGGAAATAATATCACTTCTTTTAGCCCGTGCTGTTACTGTACTATCTACAATTATAGTTTTTACAAGGTCGCCAACATCAGCAGTTTCACCGCCACCGCTGACAATATTAATTCCATAAGGTTTCAGGCTTTCAATGAAATTTTCTGTGCCATTAATGATTTCCGCAATTACCTCACCGGGAATCCTCTTTTTATTTCTGCCAATCGTACTTGAAAGGAGAAAATTATCAGATATCCCAGCACACAATAAATCGTCAATATTCATTACAATGGCATCCTGGGCTATGCCTTGCCATACGGAAATATCCCCTGTTTCTTTCCAGTAAATATAGGCCAGGCTGCTTTTTGTACCGGCACCATCAGCATGTATTACATTGCAATAGTCTTCATCACCGCCGAGTACATCGGGAATTACTTTGCAAAACGCCTGTGGAAATAATCCTTTGTCAATATTGGCAATGGCTTTGTGTACATCCTCCTTTTGCGAGGATACACCGCGCTCTGCATATTTATCAGTGGGCTGCATATAGGCTACAAAAATACATTTAGAATAGTATTCTACCTAACGTAGATAAGTTTTCGTAGAAAACACTTCGTACGATAGGTTAGGCAAAACTATGAGGTTTCAAGGCTTTAGAAACTGAGCATCAAATAAATATTAATTGACGGTATTTGTTTGTGAAAAGGTTTATGCCTCAATGGCGCTCTCTAATAACTGATAACCATTTAACGATTAACTTAACGCTATCTGGTTTTGGTATAAAACTCACTTTTAATTAACTTTAATAATGCCTTATCAATATGGCTGTTTCCTGAGATGATGGTTTTACCAAATAAGTACGCGTTTCCGCCCTTAAAATCCACCACATCTCCACCCGCTTCTTTTACAAGTAATATGCCAGCAGCTATATCCCAGGCATGTAATCCATATTCAAAGAAACCTTCGAATCGGCCGCAGGCTACATAAGCCATATCTACTGCAGCAGAACCCATTCTTCTTAAACCGTGGGTACTTTTCAATAAATTTTTCAATACATTGATATAGGCTTCCATTTGCTCAAAATCATAGTAGGGAAAACCGGTAGCAATCAATGATTTAGTAAGATCTGTTTCACTTGAGACTTTTATAGGTTGTCCGTTTAGCCATGCACCTCCATTCTGCCATGCTGTAAATAATTCTTTCCTTCCCAGTTCATATACCACACCAATGATTACTTCATTCTCCTTTGCCAAGGCAATACTAATACTATAAACAGGTACCCCATGAATAAAATTTGTAGTGCCGTCCAACGGATCGATAATCCAGTTGTACTCTTTTATGCCAGTTACACTTGTACCTTCTTCTGTAATAAATCCGGCTTCTGGCAATAATGCGCTAAGATTTTTTACCAATTCCTTCTCTGCATGGATGTCAACATAACTTACCAATTGATTTAGTGCCTTTATTTCAACTTTTTCTTGTGAAAAAATCATTCTTTGTTCAAGGATATAATCTCCTACTTTTAAAACTATACTATTGATTTCTGCAGTTATTATTTCAAGATTCATAGTGGCGAAAGTAATATTTTAAAATTATTACTTGAATTTACTGATTTTTTTTTGCAATATTGAAACAGTATTGTCACTTTTAGTTAAAATAACTGTGATACTGATTCTTTAATAATTAATAATTGTAAACTTAAAATAACCATCAGGATTTGGCAGTAATAAGCACTATAATGAGTTGGTATTTCCGCAAACGTATGCCCGTTATTGAAAATGCAATTAATAACGCGGCTGAAATACAGTTGCAGGTGTTAAACAGGCTGATAGATGATGCTAGGAATACCGAGTGGGGCAGGAAATACGATTTCAAATCAATTAAAAATTACAAGGATTTTAAAGAAAGATTACCACTACAGGATTATGAATCTTTAAAACCCTATATCGAAAGATTAATGAAAGGCGAAGAAAATATTCTTTGGCCTGGAGAGATTATGTGGTTTGCAAAAAGCAGCGGCACCACTAATGATAAAAGCAAATTCATTCCTGTAAGTTTTGAAACA
>JBBQIF010000423.1:0-2585 GCA_038324665.1 Bacteroidia bacterium | reverse complement strand
TCAAAAATAATATTTCTGATATTATTAAAAGTGAAAAGCCACAGATCACAGATGATAATTATATGAGTGTTGGAGAATTAAATTATTTCAGGCAAAAATATATAGAGTCTTTTTTAACCAAGGAATTGGGTGAATTGAATGACCTTGAAAAAATGGTGTTGAAGAACATCACCGAAAAATCTACACTTACCGACAAGTTGGAAATTGAAAAAGGTGTTACATTTTCTCAAAATTTGTCCGACCACATAGCTAAATTTGGGGGTAGCTGGCGTTTTATCATTTCCTTCCTTACCTTTATGTTTATATGGATAGGTATGAATGTTTACTTTTTAGGCAAGGATTCCTTCGACCCTTTCCCGTTTATCCTATTGAACCTCATATTATCATGTATCGCTGCATTGCAGGCGCCTTTGATCATGATGAGCCAAAACAGACAGGAAGAAAAGGACAGGCAGCGATCTAAGAAAGATTATATGATTAACTTGAAGTCGGAGGTGGAAATTAGGATGTTACATGAGAAAATAGACCATCTTACACATTCCCAACAACAGCAATTAATTGAAATACAACAGATTCAAATTGATATGCTGAATGATATCATGAATAAAATTAATATAAAGAGTTAAACAACTGATTATCATTGCATTACCTTATTCTATCAACATTGATTTTTGACTAGAATTACCAAAAAAATGGACACTTTTACAAAATTTACAAAAAGTATTTGTATATAATATAAAAAATCGTACTTTTGCAGTCCTAAATTTAAAAGCATGTACGCTATAGTAGAGATCGCAGGAAAGCAGTTCAAAGTTGAAAAAGACAAATACATTTACACACATCGCCTTAACAGCGATGAGGGTAGTTCCATCACTTTTGACAAAGTAATGTTTGTTGACAACAGTGGTAAAATAATGATTGGTATGCCTTCCTTGAAGGGTGCATCCGTTACCGGCAAGGTATTGGAACACCTTAAAGATGACAAGGTAATAGTATTTAAAAAGAAGAGAAGAAAAGGTTACAAAAAGAAAAATGGCCACAGGCAATACCTTTCTAAAGTATTAATTGAATCTATTAACGCATAATTAAATAATTTAAAGAATGGCACATAAAAAAGGCGCGGGTAGTTCAAAGAATGGACGTGAGTCGCACAGCAAACGCTTAGGTGTTAAAATATACGGTGGGCAGGTTATACAAGCTGGTAACATAATTGTACGCCAAAGAGGTACTAAGCACCACCCTTCTGATAATGTAGGAATCGGTAAAGACCATACACTGTTTGCTTTGACAGACGGTATCGTAAAATTCACCAAAAAGAAAAATGACAGATCATTCGTTTCAGTAATCCAAGCTGAAGCATAATATTTATAGCCCATGCATTTATCAACCCAAGACAAAAAAGAGATATTCACTAAATTCGGTGGAAGCGAAACCAATACCGGTAGTACAGAAGCGCAAATCGCTATGTTCACCGAAAGGATTAATTTCATCACCGGACACCTGAAAATCAACAAGAAAGACTTTGCATCTGAATTAAGCCTTGTTAAATTAGTAGGAAAACGCAGAGCATTATTGGATTATTTAGCTAAACAAGATATTTTCAAATATCGTGACCTTATTAAGGCACTTGGTATCAGAAAATAATTTGAATCTATTCAATCCGTAACCATTTTATTAAAAAAAGCCCCCCAATCGGAGGGCTTTTTTTGTTTGAACCGCAGCCCAGGTGCAAGCAAAACCAATATAATCAAATCAAATAACGAATTAAAAAATAAAAAAATATGTCAAATAAACCTCAAGGATTTAGAAGCTCAATTCAAACGGGCAACGGAAAATCAATCGAAATTGAAACCGGCATTTTAGCCAAACAAGCTGATGGCAGCGTGGTGGTAAAATGCGGAGATACCATGTTGCTCGCAACAGTTGTATCAAACAAAGAAGCCAAGGAAGGTGTGGATTTCATGCCCTTAACCGTGGATTATCAGGAAAAATTTGCTTCAGTAGGCCGCATACCCGGCAGCTTTTTTAGGCGTGAAGCAAGGCCAACAGAATATGAAATTCTGGTGTGTCGTATCATAGACAGGGCGCTAAGACCCCTATTCCCTAATGATTACCACGCGGATACCCAAGTAGTGGTAACATTAATGAGTAGCGACAAAAACTTCCCGCCAGATTGCCTAGTAGGTCTTGCCGCTTCATCTGCCTTAATGATGAGCGATATACCTTTCGAGGGTCCAATATCCGAAGTAAGGGTAGGAAAAGTAGATGGCAAATTGGTGTTGAACCCTACCATTGCTGAAATTGCTGCATCAACTTTCGAAATGATCGTTTCTGGAACCGAACACGATATCAACATGGTGGAAGGTGAATTCAACGAAATAAGTGAAGTTGATATGCTGGAAGCCGTAAAATTCGGACATGATGCTATTAAAATACAGTGTAAGGCCCAATGGGATCTTTGCAACCAGTTAGGTGGCAGAAAACCTGCACGTGTTTACAGCCACGAGAAAAATGATGAAGATCTAAAGAAAAAAATCTGGGAATTGACTTACGATAAAGTCTATGCAGTTGCCAAAAGCGGCGCC
>JBBQIF010000422.1:0-2625 GCA_038324665.1 Bacteroidia bacterium | reverse complement strand
GAAGGCGATTTTCATGAAGCCATGAATGTTGCAGCAGTTTGGAACCTACCAGTCATTTTTTTAATTGAAAACAATGGTTATGGATTAAGTACACCTAGCAACGAGCAGTTCAAATGTGCGCAGTTTATAGATAAAGGCATTGGCTATGGCATGGAAGCATACCAGGTAGATGGCAACAATATATTGGACGTATATCATAAAACAGATGAATTGGCTAAAAGTATGCGTGCAACACCAAGACCTGTTTTGCTTGAATGTATGACCTTTCGTATGCGTGGCCATGAAGAAGCCAGCGGCACCAAATATGTGCCACAGCATTTATTTGATGAATGGAAATTGAAAGATCCTATTGATAATTTCAAGCAATACCTTGTAAGTGAAGGTATATTGAATGATGAAACTGTAGAGCAAATATACTATGAACTAAAGCAAGGAATGGATGATGACCTAGCTGCTGTTTTTGCCGAACCTGAGGTAATTGCCAATGAAGCTGAGGAATTAGAAGATGTATATGTAAGTTATGAGCAGGAAATAATTAGTCCTGCAACTGATAATAAAAGCGATAAGCGATTGGTAGATGCCATTTCAGATGGTCTTAAACAATCAATGGAAAGGCATCCAAATACAGTTTTGATGGGACAGGATGTGGCTGAATATGGAGGGGTTTTTAAAATATCCGATAATTTTTATAAACTATTCGGTAAAGAACGCATTCGCAATACACCTATAACGGAATCTTCAATATTAGGCGCCGGCTATGGCCTTGCAATTAAAAAATATAAGGCGATAGTGGAAATGCAGTTCGGAGATTTTGTTACTTGTGGTTTCAATCAGATAGTGAATAACCTAGCAAAGAGTCATTATCGATGGGCGCAAGCAGCCGATGTGGTAGTGCGTATGCCAACAGGTGCAGGAGTAGGAGCAGGGCCATTTCACAGCCAAAGTACTGAGGCTTGGTTTTTCAATGTACCTGGATTGAAGATTATTTATCCAAGCAATCCTTATGATGCAAAAGGACTATTGTGTGCTGCTATTAACGACCCCAATCCAGTGATGTTCTTTGAACATAAGGGACTTTATAGGAGTATAGAAGGTGTAGTGCCGGATGATTATTATACAATTAAAATAGGCAAGGCCAATACAGTAAAAAATGGAGATGATTTAACAATTATCACCTACGGTTGGGGAGTACATTGGGCCATTGAAGCTTGCGAACAAATGAATATTACAGCGGAGATAGTGGATTTAAGAACACTTTTGCCTTGGGACAAAGAAGCAGTGAAGGAAGCGGTCGAAAAAACAGGTAAAGTGCTGGTATTGCATGAAGATACTTTAACAGGTGGTATAGGTGCGGAAATAGCGGCTTGGATTAGTGAACATTGCTTTAAAGCTTTGGATGCACCGGTAATGCGTGTTGGCAGCCTAGATACACCTGTTCCATTAGCGAAGGACCTAGAGGACCATTTCCTCGCCAAAAGCAGATTAACTGCGGCTTTGACAAATTTAATGGAATGGTAATTTTTCCTTATTATTGAATCTTTATTTTAGCATGCTCAATAAAAAAATAAATCAGTTGTATTTAATTGCCCTGTCTGTTAAAGTAGGCTTGGTTGTTGCGGCTATACTGTTCACTAATCTTGGAATCTATAAACCTACGGATGATTATTTACTATTCTCCAATTTAAAGTTAAGCAGCATTTTTGAAATATTTTATAATTTTGATTCCGGCTGGTACAAAGTAATCGCAGAGTATGGCTATAAAGATATTCCTGTGGGTCACACATCTGTTTGGAACCATCCTGAAATGCATTTTGCGTTTTTCCCATTATTCCCTTTATCTATTGGGGCCATTATGAGTATGTCGGGTTTGTCTTTCGAAGTTTCGGGCTTTATTTTCAATGTTTTCATTCTCTACTTGATGATCAGGTACTTTTATTTATTCTTAATAGGGGTTAAAATAAATGAAATAAACGCTTTCAGGATAGTATTGCTTTTATTGCTGTTTCCATTTTCGTTACATTTATATTTTTTATATACTGAATCGCTATTCTTCACATTGCTGATGGCTTGCTTCCTCTTTATTTTAAGAAAACAGTGGTGGCAATTTGCTATTGCAAGCGGGTTGTTTGTGCTAACAAGACCCAATGGTATATTCTTTATGTTGCCTTTTGCCTTTTTTATGTTAGAATGTGAAGGTCCGGTGACTTTTAAAAGTTTCAAAAAGGCATTTTCGAAGGGGTCTTATTATTTACTACTCGCAATGCCCATGATGTTTTTTTTCTGGATGGTCTATCAGTATCAAGTGACGGGTAATTTCTTTGCATTTAAAATAGCGCAGGAAGTAGGGTGGAAAAAGACATTCTTATCGCCCTTTATTGTATTGTTTCAGGACAAAAAACCAATTGACATATTCTTATCGACCTATTGTTGTCTTTTTATGCTCATAGCCGCTCTAATGGTTTTGAAATGGAGGGTTAGTTATCATTTGATGGTTTGGTTCAATATCCTGATGCCCCTTGCTGCAGGCTCGCTTACTAGCATTACAAGGTACATTGCTATACTTTTCCCCTATTACATATCATTGGGAATTTCTAAATTCGCCAATAAATATTTCAGGTATATTAT
>JBBQIF010000421.1:0-2632 GCA_038324665.1 Bacteroidia bacterium | reverse complement strand
ATGGGATTTTGGGGATGGGGTGCTTTCCACATTTAAAAAAATGAAGCATACCTATGCAAACAATGGCAAATTTCATGTTTCTGTTGAAATAATAACGTATGTAAATGTTATGCCTACAGGATGCAAGGATACACTTAATTTCGATATTAATGTTTTACCAAACCCACTAATATCAGCCAATGTTTCAGATTCTGCGCAGTGTTTAGCCAATAATTTATTTTCATATACTAATACTGACACAAGCATGAGTTCTTATCAATGGCAATTTGGGGATTTCGACTCAAGCAGTTCACGTAATATTCAGCATTCTTATGTATATAAAGGTATTTATAATGTCATCCATACCGTCAAGGCAATTAACGGCTGCAACTCAACTGCGATTTTCAAGTTGAATGTATTGACTAGTCTTAATAGTAACTTTTATGGCATGGACACTGTTTACTGCGCTTCAAACAAACCGATTACTATACTTCCTTATATGAATTCTGGAAAATTCACCGGGTACCCTGTCAGCAATAATATTATAATTCCAAACAAACCCGGCAGTTATACACTAAAACATGTGGTTTCACTCGCCAATTGCAGCGATTCAACATCAAAGAACTTACGGATTAATGAATCCCCGAAACCTCAATTGGGGAATGACACGCTAATTTTAAGCAGTCAGTCTTTAACATTGGATGCCGGCGCAGCTATTGCGTATGTTTGGAACAATGGAAGTACTTCTCAAACATTGACTATAGATGGACAGAAAGTACCGAAAGGAACTACCGTATATCGTGTTACAGCTACCAATAACCTTAACTGCAAGGGTTCTGATACTATTTATGTTTCTGTAGATTACCATACGCAGGTAATGCCATCGGAAACCTCATGCTTAAGCATATACCCTAACCCGGTAACTAATTTTTTAACTATATCAAATGCTTCCAATGTTAAATTTGAATGGCATTTGTTGAATGAAACTAGTGTGAAACTTATGAATGGGAACAATGAAACGACACAATTGGACCTATCTAGCATCTCAAGGGGACTTTATTTCCTTGAAATAAAGACAAACGAAAAAACAAGTACGTTTAAGGTGATTAAATTTTAAATTATTTCTCTCGCTTAATTACAAAATCGAGTAAATCTTTTAAACTCTTGCTGGCATCATTTGCAGGCATGGTCTCTAAAATTTCGAGTGATAATTGATTATAGTGCGTCATGCGTTGTTGAGCATATTCAAAACCACCCTTTTCTAAAACAAACCTTATAATCTCCTGTACGGCTTGCTTTTTTTCACTCTTGTTCTTTATCAGGTAAATAATATGTCTTTTTTCTTCCTTAGTAGCATGGTTTAAGGCATAAATCAAGGGTAGGGTCATTTTCTTTTCTCTAATATCCAATCCTGTTGGTTTACCTGCCTTATTATCGCCGTAGTCAAACAAGTCATCTTTTATCTGGAAAGCAATGCCCGTATATTCACCAAATTGGCGCATACGTTCTATCGTCTCCTTGTCCGCATTGGCTGCGGCAGCTCCTATAGCGCAACAACTGGCGATGAGGGAGGCAGTTTTCTTTGTTATGATGTCGTAATAGACTTCCTCAGTAATATCGAGACGCCGTGCCTTCTCGATCTGTAATAATTCACCTTCGCTCATTTTCCTTACGCTATCGCTTACAATTTTTAGCATATCAAAATCATCGTTGTCAATAGAGAGTAATAATCCCTTTGCAAGCAAATAATCGCCAACCAATACTGCAATTTTATTTTTCCATAAGGCATTCAAACTGAAAAAGCCCCTGCGTTTATCACTTCCATCAACCACATCATCATGCACAAGTGTAGCGGTATGCAATAATTCAATCAGGCTGGCCCCTCGGTATGTCCTTTCGTTAATCTCGCCATGTAATTTAGAACAAAATAACACAAACATGGGTCTCACCATTTTTCCCTTGCGTTTCACAATATAATGCATAATTGTATTGAGCAACGGCACATGGGTTTTCATACTTAGACCAAAAGTAGTTTCAAACTGTTTTAGTTCCTGAAGAATAGGCTGTTTTATGTTATCTATCGAGAGACTCAATTCAAAAAAAGAAAGCGCAAAAATACATTAAAATAAATTGTATTCACCAAAGTAGAACCTTGCAAATAATAAAATGAATTAGAGCAAGGCTCTGAGGCATTAAGCAAATCCTTGACAAACTATGTTGTTAGGATAAAATCCTGACGAGCTTCCTTATCTGTGCCAGTTTCGACTTACCATATTTTTCGCTTTAGAGGCAAAAAATTTTGAATTGTCAACTAAATCCTAATGAACTTCGTTATCAGGATTAGTTCGACTTACCATATTTTTCAGTTTGGACTGAAAAATATGGAGTCTCACTAAAATTTGACTTAAATTCGCAACCCAAAATAAATGCAAAAAATGATAACAGTAAATGATTTTAATTTCAAAAGTGAAAAGGCTTTAGTGCGTGTAGATTTCAATGTGCCTTTAGACGCCACATACAATATAACAGATGATTCACGAATTTCTGCCACTGTTCCAACTATTAAAAAAATACTTAATGACGGCGGTGCTTGCATTTTAATGAGCCACTTGGGTAGGCCGAAGGACGGCCCTTCGGAAAAATATTCGCTTAA
>JBBQIF010000420.1:0-2724 GCA_038324665.1 Bacteroidia bacterium | reverse complement strand
TTACTGGCATAGTATCCTTTGTAACAACCAACTAGGGCAATGGTAAAGCCGAAGAAAAATGTCTTGATGATGGCAGGTATCACATCGGAGAAAACAAGTTTTTCAAAGACCTGCAAAAAGAATAGTCGGATATTGACATCGCCCTTGATATTGACTCCTACATAAGCACCGTAAAGGGAAATGGCATCAGCAACAATCACTAGTGCAGGTAGCATGATGGTAGCTGATATGATACGTGTAACCACTATGTATTTGAATGGGTTAATTCCCGATACTTCCATGGCATCTATCTGTTCGGTAACTTTCATAGAGGCAAGTTCAGCACCTATACCCGAACCTACCTTTCCTGCAAAGATTAGGGCCGTAATTACGGGCCCGATTTCCCTAATAATTGAAATAGCCACCATTGCTGGCAACCATGATTCTGCCCCGAATTTTGCCATTGTTGGCCTCGACTGTATTGTTAATACTAGACCCATAATAAATCCAGTGATGGCTGTAAGAGGTAATGACTTATAGCCTATATTATAAGATTGCCTTATGATTTCCTTTAACTCAAATGGCGATCTAAATACTTCCTTAAAAAAGCGAATAGTAAAGCGGGTTAAACTAGTAACATCTTCAAAAAAATCTTTCAGAGCATTTATACGCTTATTCTCCTGCTCGGATTTGTTTATGGCATCTAAACCTTTTTTACCTGAAATTTTTATAGCTGGCGACATTTTATATTATAGATTTTATGGTTTTTAATTATTGGCAGCCTTTCAGCCTTATAGTATATAATATTATAACTGAGAATTAATTTAAATATCTCCGAAATACGCTTGCGGTATAGGCTTCCAAGTTTTTTTCGGAAATTCCAATATTTGCTTTCATTTTGTACAAGGATATTTTTTTTTAGTTGATATATAAGCTCGATATGTGTTCATCAGGGGCGCTTTTTTGTTTTAATAAATAAGGGTTTGGGGGTGGGAGAGTATACTTTCCCTAATATGAATCCCCAGGGTTTAAGGCTTTCAATGCGATCGAAAATTACTTTAAGAATAGCAGTTATAGGAATAGAGAGGAACATTCCCGGAATTCCCCATAAGGCACCACCGGCAAGCACAACCACAATGGATACAAGTGCATTGATTTGTACCTTCGAAGCCACTACTTTTGGTATCACATAATGATTATCTATGAATTGTATAAAAAGGTAAGAGGTGAGCACAATCATTGCATAAGAAGGTGATTTTGTAGCAAGTGTAACAACAACTGAAAGTGTGGCTGCTATTATCCCTCCTAAGAAAGGGATGATATTTAGTATAGCCCCTGTAACGCCTAGCAGAATTGCATAATCAATTCCTAAGAGTAACAAGCTGGCAGAATTTAGACCCGCTATAATACCAACTTCGAGTAGCAGTCCTATTAGGTAACTTTGAATAATCTTTTTTGATACGGTAAGTACTTCGTTCAGAGTTTCAAGCTTATTGGCGCGGAACAGTTTATGGATGAATTCAATTATGAGTGGCTGGTAAAACAAGATCATGAAAATATAGACCGGTATAAGGAACAGTATCACAAGCAAGTTGCCTATATTTACCAGTGTTTTACCAATAAGAAGGCGGCTGGCATTCAATAAATCAGCGTTGGTCTCTTTTACCCATAAATCGATATTCGACCTGCTGATATTGAAATTAGATGATACCCATATTTCTGTCTGCTCGAACAAAATGTCAAATTTGGCAATTAATTTTGGAAATGAAGCACTGAATTTATTTAGCTGAGATGTTAGCAGAGCAATAATGGTTATAAAAGCGGCGATCATCAATATAACAGTTATGGTAATAGCTAGCAACCTGTTTATCTTTTTACTTACCATAAAATTAACAAGTGGACTAAGCACAATGGCGATTATTGTTGCATAAATCAAAGGCACAATAAGCCCCTGCAAAATGTATAAAACACCTATGATGGCAAGTATACCTACAGGAATAATGGCTGCTTTTAAGTATAACGGTACTTTGTTGCTGGTGTTCATCAATTGTCGAAATTTTGTTTAGTATTCATCATTCCAAACAGGCCATAGAATGCAGTAACAATAAAATAAGGTTTATAGGTTTTCCCCAATATTTCTCTATGCCAAAAAGCAATAGCAATATTCAGAATGAGAACGGAATATGAAATTAAATTGAAAATCAAGACGCTGACCAACCATTTGGAAAAAAAATCTAATCTTTTACGTTCTAATTCAAGTCTAATCAATTCAAAACTTGTGTTGCCGTATCTCCTTACTTGTACAATAATAGGTTCTATCAAATTGACTTTAAAGTACATTCAGTCTGAGCAATTAATTAGAGGTATCAGTAGCGGCAATTTCTTTTTTTATCATTTGGTGAGCTTTATTTTTAACAGTTTCAAATTCTTGTGTTACGCCTGCAATAAATTCATCAAATTTCTCATTCATAGCGTCTGTAAGATCATCGCCCTCGAATAGTAGTTTTTTTCGGGTTACGCTTCCTTTGTCAGGAGCAAAAAGTACACCCAGAACGGCACCTGCCGCGGCTCCAAATATTAAGGTTCCAAATAGTTTTCTCATATTATTGTATTTTATACTAAATTAATTATTGTAATTGCTTTTTTATAAACTGCCTTGGTATATTTACCTAATCCACTTAATGCGCCTTATTAATTCCCATAACAGATAGGTTTCCGAAAATCCAGAAACCTATCGGTATGGTA
>JBBQIF010000419.1:0-2794 GCA_038324665.1 Bacteroidia bacterium | reverse complement strand
TATATGGCAATCCAAAATCATTCAACTTTAATAAGAAAATGATGGGACTTGATAAGCCTAATTACAACCTTATTAGGGATATTTCAGAAGCAAGACCCAACCAGTTAAACCTAATCGTCACTAATAATGAAACGGTAGATATCCAGTTTGGAATCCCATCTGAAAATGCGGGTAAAGAAGCATTATTGGCAATCAACAGAATGCTGCTGGATGCGAAGAATGGACAATTGATGGCAATGGTAACGGCACCAATAGATAAATCTACAATAAAAACTGAAAATGGATTCACTGGACATACTGGTTATATCACCCAATACCTTAACGCGCCTGCTTCATTGATGATATTGAGTAGTGATGATCTGAAGGTAGGCCTTGTAACTGAGCATATGCCTTTGAATAAGGTTGCACAATCAATAAGCAAAGAAAATATTTTGATTAAATTGAGGATTGCCAACGAAAGTTTAAAAAAAGATTTTGGTCTGGTAAAACCAAAGATAGCTGTACTAGGTTTAAACCCACACAATGGCGATAATGGAACCATGGGAAATGAGGAAAAGGAAATTATTGCTCCAGCAATTGAGCAAGCTAAAAATGAAGGTATCTTTTGTTTTGGTCCCTACAGTGCCGACGGATTTTTTGGAATGAAAAACTACGCCAAATTTGATTTGGTAATCGCCATGTATCACGACCAAGGATTAATACCATTTAAGTCTATCGCATTCGATGAAGGCATTAATTTTACCGCAGGCCTGCCGGTTATACGTACCAGCCCCGACCATGGAACAGGGTATGATATTGCAGGCAAGAATATAGCATCACCCGAAAGTTTCAGCAATGCACTATTTGCTGCTATTAAAATTTACCATCAAAAGATTGAAAGCGATGAGTTGAAAAAGAACCCGCTTCCTTATATGGAATTTAAGAGAGAAAGATTCAGATTAGAGCAGGGATAGTAACAATTTGGTAATTTGAACATTCGACAAGCTCATGACATGTGATTTGATAATAAAGAATGCTGAGCTTGCAAAATTATGATGATTTGACAATGAGAAGAAAGCTATGAACGAAAATTAATAAAAGAAGATGATTCAGATACAAAATTTCATTAATGGTCAATACATTGACGCTGAAGGCAAAACCTGGCTGGATAATTACAATCCTTCTACAGGGTTAATTTATAGCCACCTTGCTGACAGTGATGAAAGAGATATTGACAATGCTTTTGACGCGGCCAATTCGGCCTTTGCCAAATGGAAACTGGCAACCCACGAGGAGCGGTTTAAGGTATTGAACAGGATTGCCGAATTAATAGACCGTGATAATGATGCCTTGGCTGAGGCTGAAAGCATAGACCAGGGAAAACCTAAGTGGCTGGCTAAAAATGAAATAAAGAGGGCGGCTCAGAACTTCAGGTTTTTTGCAACTGCTGCTATGCAATTTTCGAATGAAAGTCACCACAATGAAGGTTTTTCAATTAATTATACACTTAGACAATCAATAGGTGTAGTTGGATGTATTAGTCCGTGGAATTTACCCTTATATTTATTTACATGGAAAATAGCCCCAGCCCTTGCCACAGGTAATTGTGTAATTGCCAAGCCAAGTGAAATAACGCCTATGACTGCCTATTTATTAGGCAAAATATGTGTGGAAGCTGGTTTGCCAAATGGTGTTTTAAATATAGTTCATGGATTAGGCCCTAAAATTGGCAATGCTATTGTATCTCATCCAAAAATTAAAGCGGTGTCTTTTACTGGGGGAACAGCCACTGGCAAGCATATTGCGGGAATTGCAGCGCCTATGTTTAAAAAATTGAGCCTTGAATTAGGCGGTAAGAACCCCAATATGGTGTTTGCAGATTGCGATTTGCAAAAAGCAGTTAAAACATCTGTAGAATCTTCGTTTCTGAATCAAGGAGAAATATGCTTATGCGGCTCTAGGATACTGATTGAAAAATCAATTTATGACCAATTTAAAGTTGCCTTTATACAAGAGGTACAAAAATTAAAGATGGGAAATCCTTTAAATGATGAAAACAGAATGGGGGCAATTGTTAGCAAACTACATTTTGAAAAGGTATTATCTTATATTGAACTTGCCAAAGAAGAAGGTGGCAAGATATTAACTGGTGGCAAGGCTTTTAATGGAGCCCATGAAAATGAAAAAGGATGGTTTATTGAACCTACAATTATTGAAAACTTAAGTTATGATTGCAGAACTAATCAGGAAGAGATATTTGGCCCTGTAGTTACCTTAACCCCTTTTGAAAACGAAGTAGATGCTTTGAAAATGGCTAACAGTACGCCTTATGGTTTGGCATGCAGTATTTGGACCAATAACTTGAGCAGGGCACATAAAATGGCAGAAAGTATTGAGAGTGGTATTGTATGGATTAATTGTTGGCTGGTGCGCGACCTGAGGACACCATTCGGAGGAGTGAAACAAAGCGGCGTTGGGAGAGAAGGCGGTTGGGAAGCAATGCGTTTCTTTACAGAGGCCAAAAATGTTTGTGTAAAATTATAATTACTCCAAAGCCTTCATCACTTCTGTGTTTACCATTTTTGGATCGGCTTTTCCTTTACTTGCTTTCATCACTTCGCCAACAAACAAACCGAGTAAACCCTTTTTACCTTCCTTATACTCGGAAACTTTTTCAGGGTATTTTTCCAAGACTTCATTTATTAGAGCACCTATAAAGTTGCTGTCATTAGTTTGAATAATGTTTAAACCTTCGGCAATTTGCAGTGGTGGCTTGCCCGGTAGTTTCAACATTTCTGGAAACACCTGCTGAGCC
>JBBQIF010000418.1:0-2808 GCA_038324665.1 Bacteroidia bacterium | reverse complement strand
AGGATCCATACCATGGAGAAGGACAGGCACATGGCTTGTGCTTCAGTGTTAACAAGGGTATTCAAGTCCCGCCTTCTTTAAAGAACATCTACAAGGAAATGGTTGTGGATATTGGTTTTAATCCTCCTACACATGGTTATTTGCAGCATTGGGCTGCACAAGGTGTTTTAATGTTGAACGCTACTTTAACAGTGCGAGCCAATGAACCCGGCAGTCATCAACAAAAAGGTTGGGAGAATTTTACAGATGAAGTCATCAAGATATTAAATAATAAAAAGGAAAACCTTGTATTCATTTTATGGGGAAAATACGCTCAGGACAAAAGTGTCTTCATTAATAATCAAAGGCATTTAGTTATAACTGCGGCTCATCCTTCACCCTTTTCTGCACACTCAGGATTCTTTGGCTGTGGTCACTTTTCAAAGACAAATGCCTATCTTGTTGAAAAAGGAATTAATCCAATAGATTGGCAATTGCCTTTGTAGTATTAGCTTTGTGCCTTATGAGTGAAGAATTATCCGTTATCAATTTAAGGCAGGCAGATATCTTTCAGGAAAAGAATCTGGTATTACATCAGGTTGACCTAGCAATACATAAAGGCGAATTTGCTTATCTCATTGGTAAAACAGGGAGTGGTAAAAGTTCATTGTTAAAAACATTGTATGGTGAGCTGAAATTAGAGTTGGGCAATGGAAGTGTCGCAGGGTTTGATTTGGTAAAATTGAGTCGCAGGCAAGTGCCTAAGTTGAGGAGAAGGTTGGGTATTATTTTTCAGGATTTTCAATTATTAACTGACCGAAATGCCAAAGAGAATTTATTGTTTGTTTTAAGGGCCACTGGTTGGAAGAATAGTATGGAAATGGCCAAAAGGGTAGGAGAAGTGTTGCAAATAGTTGGTTTAGAAACTAAGGATTATAAAATGCCTCATCAGCTTAGCGGAGGCGAACAACAGCGACTTGTTATCGCAAGGGCTTTACTGAATAAACCAGAGGTTATCCTTGCAGATGAACCTACCGGTAACCTAGATCCAGAAATTTCGAATGACATTACTACGCTTTTGCAGCAAATTGCAATTGATGAAGGAACAGCTGTGCTTATGGCAACCCACGAACATAGATTGCTCAACCAATATCCTGCAAGGATTATAAAGATAGAAAATAACAAAGTGAACAATGCCGCTTAATACCACTATTTATTCTTCTGTTTTGGAAGTAAGGCCTGATGATATAGACCTTTTTCGCCATGTACACAGCAGTAAATATATGGATTATGTGCTTGCTGCACGATACGACCAAATGCACAGGTGCTATAAAATGAGTTTCGAGGAATTTATGGAGAATGGTTTTGGGTTCGTAATCGTAGAAACTAAAATGAACTTTAAAAGGGCTTTAAAAATGGGTGATAAAATGCAGATTAATACCCATATAGTTTCACTGGATAAGAATTTTGTATTAGTGAATTTTGAGATTGTTAATATGCAAACAAATAAGGTGAGTTGTGATGGATATTTCAACTACAGTCTCATAGATCTTAATACAAATAAAGCCATACCAATTCCAGTGTGGGTGGTGGAGAGGTTTAGTTTATAATCTCCTTTCATTTAAAAAAGTTTTTTATAAAAAAAGCCTTATACCACTAGGATACAAGGCCTTCTTACTATACATGAAAAAAATCAACCTTACTTTATTTCGATAGATTGTGCTTGCGCCTTTTCCGATTTTGGCAAGCTGAGCACAAGGATGCCATTTTCAAATTTGGCTTCAATTTTAGCGGCATTTACTTTACTAACATTAAAACTCCTTGAAAATTTGCCATAATGGAGCTCACTTCTATGCATTTTCTCGTTCTCGGCTAGCGTGGTTTTTTGTTTTTCACCACTGATGGTCAAAAGGTCATTTTCAACATTGATCTTCACATCTTCTTTTTTAATGCCGGGTAAAGACATGTGAATTTCAAAGCTGTCCTGTTTTTCAAGGATGTCGGCTTTTGGAGAAAAATTTAATGTTTCTGTGAAGTTTCCGTTAACTGATTTGCTGTCGTGCAACATTTCGTTCAGGAAGGAATTAATTGATTGAGGAATGAGTGATTCATTCATCATTAAGCTGGGTTTAGATTTTAAAAGTACCATATTATTATTTTTTAATTGTTATGGTAGTTGGATTTCAAATGTGAGACCAAAGCAAATAATAAGACATTATGACGCATAGTATTAAAATGAGGTTAACTAATAAGACAATATGGCGTATTTTGAGTTATTCTGATGTTAAATTGACAAGGTGTGATTTTACTGTCGTTTTTGAATAGGTATTACTTTGTTCCCTTTCCTGTCAATAGAGAAAATCTCCTCCCCGATTTTTACCCTGGCTTGTCCATTCACAAAATCCAGTGCATAATCATAGATTAATGGAATAGCAAGTCTCCCTTTTGTATCAATGAATCCGTATTTGAATTTTCCACTATCGGTGGCAATGCTTACCAGCGCAAGGCCATCACTAAATGGCTCCCAATCATAATAGGTCATGCTTAGCCGCGTTTTGATTCGGCCTTTCAGGTCAATAATGCTTTGTTGTTCAAGCGTATCTTCTACTATAGCGTAACCTTCGGAATACTCCGATACATATCTGTACCTTGCATGGTTGACCTGCTTGCCTTTAAAATCCCAAAGGCTCCAGAAGCTGTCATTGCTGGCGAAGTAGCGATTCTCGGCTGCTACAAAAATGCGCTCATAGATAGGGGCCACAATGATATCACCTTTTGTCGAGATCAGGCCGCACTTATAAAAACCGATGTAAACATAAAATGCAAAAT
>JBBQIF010000417.1:0-2812 GCA_038324665.1 Bacteroidia bacterium | reverse complement strand
GGTTGAACAAAAAACAGATTACGAGAAATTAATCATTGAATTGCAGACTGATGGTTCTATCCATCCTGAGAATGCTTTGAAAGAAGCCGCAAATATCTTGATTCAACACTTTATTTTATTCAGTGATGAAAACATATTGTTAGATAGCCAGGTGAAAAAGCCTGCACAGGAAGTAGATGAAAATTACCTTCACATGCGTAAAATTCTTAAAACTAACTTAGCAGACCTTGACTTATCTGTAAGGGCTTATAATTGCCTTAAAGCTGCCGAAATACGCACTTTGGGCGAATTGGTAAGTTTTGATATCGACGATTTATTGAAGTTTAGGAATTTTGGTAAAAAGTCTTTGTCTGAGTTAGAAGAATTTGTAAGAGAAAAAGGAATGAATTTCGGAATGGATGTATCTAAATACCATCTTGACGAAGATTAAATATTAAGTATAATGAGACACGGAAATAAAGTAAATAAATTAGGCAGGACCGCTTCACACAGACGTGCGTTACTAGCCAACCTTGCCATATCCCTGATAAAGCATAAGCGTGTAACTACCACAGTTGCAAAAGCTAAAGCATTGCGTATGTATGTGGAGCCTATCATTACTAAATCTAAGAATGATACCATGCACTCTCGCAGAACTGTTTTCTCTTATTTAAGAGATAAGGATAGTATTAAGGAATTATATAGTACTGTTGCAGAGAAGGTTGCCAACCGTCCGGGTGGATATACTAGGATTTTGAAATTAGGTACACGTATGGGTGATAACGCTGAAATGGCGATGATAGAATTGGTAGATTTTAACGAATATACTGAAAGCATCGGCAAGAAGAAGGTTGAAAAAACAAAGACAAGGAGAAGTAGAGGCGGTGCAAAAGCTGCTACTACTACTGAAGCTACAGTTGTTGAAACTGTGGTTGAAGAAACACCTGTTGTTGAAGAAACACCTGCAATCGAAGAAACGCCTGCTACTGAAGAATCACCTGCCACTGCAGAGGATGTTGCTCCGGAAGAAAAACCCGAAGCGTAACACCCAAAGCATTATAATATTGAAACGCCTCTGCTTGCAGGGGCGTTTTTTTTTGAAAAATTACCAATTAGAAATTGAAAAATTCATTAATTTTACCAAAAAATTTATATGGAAAATAGGAATCTAGGCATCATCATTATCGCAGTGGCATTTATAGCTGGTACAGTCATTCTTTCAAGAGGATGGGTGGTGTCTAAACAACAGAACCAGACAGTAACAGTTACCGGGTCGGCTCAGCAGGATTTTGTTTCTGACCTTATTGTGTGGAGTGGTTATTACGCTAGGAATAGTGCTTCGCTGCAACAAGCCAATGTGCAGTTAAAAGCAGATGCGGAGGCAATAAAAAAGTATTTGCTTAAAAATGGCGTTGCCAAGGATGAGATAAAATTTTCTGCTGTTAATATTCAAAAAACTTATAAAACCACCACCAATTCTGATTATTCCCGAACCAATGAATTTGATGGCTATAGCCTTTCACAAACAGTTACAGTAGAGTCAAAGAATGTCGATAGATTAGAATCACTTTCAAGGGAGGTAACCCAATTGATAGACGAGGGTATAGAAGTGACTTCAGAAACCCCAAGCTACCTATACACCAAACTAGCCGATTTAAAGCATGTATTGATTGAAAATGCCACTAAAGATGCGAACTTAAGGGCACAAAAGGTAGCCGTTAATGCCAACAGTAAATTAGGTAAGTTGCGCAAGGCAGATTTAGGCATATTCCAGATTACAGGTCAAAATAGTACCGAAGATTATTCTTATGGAGGCGCCTATAATACCTCTTCTAAGAATAAGACAATCTCAGTTACGGTGAAATTGCAGTTTGGAATCAACTAGAAAATACCATGATTGTAACAAAATATAAAATATTTACACTCCTCTTAATTACGGGACTGCTAGTAAGTTCAACCTTTGCCCAATCTATAAAAAAGGCTAAACTCGACAGTTTGTTCGATATCCTTTCAGCTAAAGACAAAGCGATGGGCAGCATTGCCATTTCAAGAAATGGAAAAGTAATTTATAGCAGAGCCATTGGCTACAGCAATATGGCAGGAAATGTGATAAAATTTTCGGATCTGCACACCAAGTACAGAATAGGTTCTATCACTAAAATGTTTACAGCTACCATGATTTTTCAATTGATAGATGAAGGTAAAATAAAGCTCACCACTACAATTGATAAATATTTTCCCTTGCTACCAAATGCAAAACAGATAACAGTGGGCAATTTGCTCAACCATCGCAGCGGTCTGCATAATTTTACTGACGACCCCGACTATTTAACCTGGAATACAAAGGCCAAAACTCAGGCACAAATCCTCGCCCTCATTGCGAAAAATAAGGTTGATTTTGAACCTGATGCAGAAGCGCAGTATAGCAATACCAATTTTGTGTTATTGGGATATATTATTGAAAAGGCTACTCAATTACCCTATTCAAAAAATCTGGCAAACAGGGTGGCACTTAAGGCTAAACTAAAAGATACTTATGTTGGAGGGAGGATAGATAACAGTAAAAATGAAAGTTATTCATACGCCTACCTTGGCGGATGGCAACCTGAAGCCGAAACAGATATGAGTATTCCGGGCGGGGCAGGAAATATTATTTCAACACCAACGGATCTTTGCCATTTTATTGAGGCATTGTTTAATGGTCATCTTGTTTCAGAAAGGAGCTTGCTTCAAATGAAAACCATAAAAGATGATTACGGCATGGGCATGTTCAGATTTCCATTCGAAGAAAAAATAGCCTTTGGACATTCAGGTGGCATAGATGGTTTTGGTT
>JBBQIF010000416.1:0-2834 GCA_038324665.1 Bacteroidia bacterium | reverse complement strand
GAACCTATCAGAGAGGTAAACCTTCACTCCATGTGAAGCCAGCACTCTGGCGGTTGTTTCAGCAAATAATTTCCCGCCGAACCTGCAATCATACCCGACAGTACAGGTATGGTTATCTGTAGAGCTTAAAAGCCATTTAGCAGTTGCCGATGCAACACGAATCACATTTTCAACGGTATAGTTTTCAGCAATTATTTCGCGCCACCCGTCTGTTCCGAATTTTATTTTATACATATTAAAATATTGTTTTGTTAAAGGTTTAGTTTTTTGAAAATTTTACGTAATTGCTCACTTGAGTCCATTGGTATTCCATTAAAGCCTTGTAATAAAGCGGTGCTTCATTAGGTTGTATCATGGTGTTATTGCATTTAAAGATGCTAAAGAGGTAATTTTTTTCTGTTAAAATGTCTTCCAGCGACTTAAACTTAATCAATAAATGCCATTTCATGATATCGTCGAAACTCAAAAGATTTAATGGTTTATTATTAGCATACAATTGAACAAAACGGGGTGAATAAAAAATAGAATTTCCCTTTTTTTCCCAAACTTCTGTTATCTCAATTCGAGTGATAGAAACTTCACTTTTATATTTCTCAAAGTTGTAGTATTTACTGCCGCCAATTTCAAAAAATACTTCCTTACTCTCATTCAGGAAATTTTCAATGGATAGTAAAACTGCCGCCCCTGGATCATTAGGATTTTCAAGGTTTTTTTCAAGAACATAACTCAGCATTTTAGTCTTGGGCAATATTTGCAATCCTCCTATCTTCTTTTTGGAGTAGAATGCTTCCTTTTTAATCTTCTGTGCCAGCGTGACATTTTTAGAGAAATCGGTATTGCCAAACTGTATCACGCTGAAATCGTATTTTTTGCTATAAAGCGCATTGATGAAACTCAATTCCGCAGGGCCATTTACATTCGTAGGGATATTATTCTGCGAAAGACATGGAAAAGCCTCCATAGCATCTACAAACCCAAAGGAAATTCGACCATTCTCAGTTTCAGCCAGAAAGGAAAAACCAACGATATAAAACTCTGTTTTGGTGCGTGAGCTTGTCCATACTTCATTAATAAACAGGCTTTCTACATAGGCAAAAGAAGTTTGGTTATTCACCTCTATATTTTTTAGTGCAGCGGCAGAGATTGCTACTTGTTTTTTAGGAGAATCCCAAAGTGTAAGCGTGCCTTCGTTGATCTTTCTATAAATAAGTTTAGGTAACTCTGTTACCAAGTTAAAACCATTGGTGTCATTTTGATTTGCGGCATATAGGTGTATCAATACAGGAACCTCTGTATAAGATTTGAACCTTGCCTGTAATCCGAAACAGGAAAAGAATATGACTGTATAAAGCGATGTTTTAAACAAATGCGTTTTCTCCAGTTACTTCCATCCCTAATATCAAAAGGTGAATATCGTGGGTTCCTTCATAAGTAACCACCGATTCAAGGTTCATCATGTGGCGCATAATAGGGTACTCTCCTGTAATACCCATGCCCCCGTGCATTTGCCGTGCTTCTCTGGCCGTTTCCATTGCTATTTCAACATTATTCCTCTTGGCCATGCTAATTTGAGCAGGTGTTGCTTTTCCAGCATTCATTAGATTGCCAAGACGCCAGCATAATAACTGGGCTTTTGTAATTTCAGTAATCATTTCAGCAAGTTTCTTTTGTTGTAATTGAAAACCGGCAATCGGCCTGCCGAATTGAACGCGTTCTTTAGAATAACGAAGGGCAGAATCATAGCAATCCATTGCAGCGCCTAATGCACCCCAACTAATGCCATAGCGTGCAGAATTCAGGCAAGTTAAAGGTCCTTTTAAACCTTCAACACCCGGTAATATATTTTCTTTTGGTACTTTTACGTTATCAAATACAAGTTCGCCTGTAGCACTGGCTCTTAGGCTCCATTTGCCATGGGTTTCAGGTGTCGTAAAGCCGGCATAACCCCTTTCAACAATTAAACCTTTTATTTTGCCTTCTTCATTCTTAGCCCATACTACTGCGATGTCTGCAAATGGGGAATTACTGATCCACATCTTCGCCCCGTTCAGCAAATAATGGTCGCCCATATCTTTAAAATTGGTCAACATACCGCTTGGATTGCTGCCATGATCGGGTTCGGTTAGACCAAAACAACCCATCAGTTCACCTTTTGCAAGTTTAGGTAGGTATTTCCTTTTTTGTTCTTCACTCCCAAATTTATAGATAGGGTACATCACCAATGAGCCTTGTACTGATGCAGTTGAGCGGATGCCACTGTCGCAGCGTTCCAGTTCCTGCATAATGAGACCGTAGGTAATATAATCCATGCCTCCACAACCGTATTCTGCTGGTAATTGCGGACCAAAAGCACCAATTTCGCCTAATCCTTTAATGATATGGTGAGGAAACTCAGCTTTTTGAGCATATTCTTCAATAATAGGGGAGAGCTCCCTTTTTACCCAATCCCTAACAGAATTGCGAATAAGGATATGCTCCTCAGTCAATAATTCATCTATGTTATAAAAATCAGGTTGTACGTATCGGTCCTTACCCTGGTTGATATCTTTCAGTTCTTCAAAATTAATATTACCCATACTATATTTTATCTATATTTTTGCTGCGAAATTAATATAAACAAGTCAAGGTAACAAATGAAGAATGAAGCGTATAGCATATTTGCAGAAGATATTGAGATATGGGCGAAAATTGGCGTTCATCGCGAGGAGTCGTTGGTTGAGAATTGTTTCAGTGTAAGTGTAAAGGTTCAGGCTGCTGAAGCCTATCATAACCATCGCTATATCAATTACGAAACCATCGTAAGTCAAGTAAAGTTGGTTTTTAGCCGACCCCAT
>JBBQIF010000415.1:0-2838 GCA_038324665.1 Bacteroidia bacterium | reverse complement strand
TTCCTTTTCTAAAAATTCATCTGTATGCCAGAGTTTGCGAGCCTGTTTCAATTTTTCCAATTGCATTTCCGGGTTTTTCACCCACCCATAGTGAAATATATAAGCATTTGCTTTTTTAACGTTCAGCTTACGTCCATTAATCCTGAATCCCTGAGCATCTTTATAGGATGACATACCTTTCAAATTCTTAATAATTCTTATTTCGTTCTTATACCATGTCCTACTATCGGCAATGTAATCATAGCTGCCAAAAAAATGCTTATAACCGAACAACAACCCTTCTACCCTCCTATCATCCTTATACTTCTCCATTGCGTACCTAAGATTATCTATTCCCAGGTCATCAAGACATTCGTCTGCCTGTATATAAATACACCAGTCTGCATTAGGATTCACTGCAGCAAGCGCCTTATTAGTTTCTAATGCCAGTACTTGCCCACCTTCCCTTAAACTATCATCCCAAATAGTTTCGATAATCCTGATTTTTGGATCATTAAATCCCCTTATGTACTCCAGCGTGCTGTCTTCGCTTTTTCCAACGGCAACAATCACCTCATCACAAAGAGGTAGAATTGAATATATAGCCTCTCTTACGGGATAATCCGCTTTTATAACATTCCTGGCAATTGTAAACCCTGATACAAACATATTGGCGAAATTAGATTTTTTTATTTATTTAAGAATAAGTTTATATTTGTGCAATTGAAAAAAACAATAGCCATATTGATGCTGATATCTTTTGTAACTGCTAGTACAGAATTACACCAGTTATTCAAACTACCGGGGCTAGTTAGTCATTTTATCCAACATCAGAAGGAAGATAATTCGATTTCATTAATTGAGTTCCTTAAAATGCATTATGACCTGAACAGTAACCATAATGGCGAGCATCAGCATGAAAACCTGCCATTTAAATCACATGGCTGTATGGTAAATCATAGCCTATTGGCTGAGATTTGTTTTAATGGCACGCATTTAGAAATAAATTATTCCTTTCCTATAAAGGAGAAAACAAACTTCAAAGAAGTGTTTTATGCTTCTTCCGTAGCCGAATCTATATGGCAACCGCCAAAATATTGCTAAGCTGATTCCTTCCGGAATTTACTAATGCAGGCATTCCAGCGCATTTTTACTATTTGGACCAATACTATTTTGCTGAACTGACCTCATTTACACTAATTCCTTGGATTATTCCTTGGGCATCCGCTTTAAGGAACATATCCGTTAATTTCCAAGATTCATTAAACAAGATTTAAAATGCCAATTTAAATCGAATTGATCCAAAAGATTAAATGCCTACATTAATCTTTAGGGTCCAATTAAATAATAAAACAAAAAACAATGCTGAATAAGATAATAGCATTTTCAATAAAGAACAAACTAATCATAGGGTTATTTACAATTGCCCTTATTGGGTATGGCAGTTTCCAACTAACCAAACTCCCTATAGATGCAGTTCCCGATATAACCAACAATCAGGTGCAAGTAATAACAGTAGCACCTTCTTTTGGTGCAACTGATATTGAACGACTAGTTACTTTTCCGATAGAGCAAGCCAACAGCAATATACAAGGGTTAAAAGAAATCAGAAGTTTCTCCAGATTTGGACTATCCATTGTAACCATTGTTTTTGACGATGCAACAGATATTTACTGGGCAAGGCAACAAGTAGCCGAACGGCTCCAAAAAGTACAAACAATTATACCAAAAAGCATTGGGGTTCCGGAACTAGGACCTGTAACCACTGGTCTTGGCGAAATATACCAATATGTTGTGCGACCTAAAGAAGGTTATGAAAACAAATATGATTTAACTTCCTTGAGAACCATTCAAGACTGGATAGTTCGAAGGCAATTATTGGGTGTAAGGGGTGTAGCTGAAGTGAGCAGTTTTGGTGGCAAACTAAAGCAATACACCATAGAAATTGATCCCAACAAACTGCAATCCTATGGTATTAATATCCAGGATGTATTTATAGCCTTAGAGAACAATAATCAAAACACTGGAGGTGCATACATCGAAAAAGGACCAACATTGCTGTATATTCGAACAGAAGGCTTAATTGGCAACAATGAAGATATTGCCAATATTGCACTAAAACAAAACTCTAATGGCACGCCATTATTTATAAGGGATGTTGCCGAAATTAACACCGGCCATGCTATACGCTATGGTGCTATGACATATAATGATAAAGGTGAAGTTGCAGGGGCCGTTGTTATGATGTTGAAAGGAGCCAATAGCAGCGAGGTGATTAAAAATGTAAAACTGAGAATTGAACAAATACAAAAGTCATTGCCAGAGGGCATTTTAATAGAACCTTTTTTGGACAGAACTAAAATGGTGAATAATGCAATTCATACTGTTGAAAAGAATCTCATGGAAGGTGCGCTTATAGTTATTTTTATTCTGGTTTTATTCCTCGGCAATTTTAGGGCCGGTTTACTCGTAGCTTCCGTAATTCCATTGGCCATGTTATTCGCGATTATCATGATGAATGTATTTGGGGTGAGCGGCAATTTAATGAGCCTGGGTGCACTTGACTTTGGATTAATTGTAGACGGGGCAGTAATTATTGTAGAAGCTGTTATGCATCAACTTTCCAACAATAGTAAATTTGGAAATTTATTAAAAATAGAGCAAAAACAAATGGATGGTGAGGTTAAATATTCTGCTTCAAAAATGATGAACAGCGCAGTTTTTGGTCAAGTCATTATTTTGATTGTGTATCTTCCCATATTTACACTGCAAGGCATAGAAGGCAAAATGTTTAAACCTATGGCTCAAACAGTTGTCTTTGCGTTAATTGGCGCCTTTATTTTATCTCTTACTTATATT